>JASHYE010000399.1 GCA_030043155.1 Candidatus Acidiferrales bacterium
CCAGTGATTTTCTATGTTCATCCGCGCGAAATCGATCCTGGGCAACCGCGAATGTCTATGAATTGGAAGCGCCGGTTCAAAAGCTACGTCAATCTAAACTCCACTATGCCGAAAATCGACAGATTGCTTGCGGAATTTCCAATGAGCAGCTTCGAGCGCCTGATTCAGGAGGGTCACGCCGGAATAGCGAATCGCGATAAAATCCTGAGTGGCCTGCAAAGAATGGCACCGATGCCAGATGCTGCGATTCATAGCGAAGGCGGTACCGCAGGAGTTTCCTTAAGAAAATAGACAATGGTCCAGCTCTCTCAATCCGCACCCGCACAGGGCGCCCTCCTTAGCGGGTCTTCCTCCCGTTTTATGTTCACATTCTGGAAGGCACGGGTCGGTCTTTATGGTTCGCTGAAGGCGCTCGGCATCGGGCCCGGTGACGGCGTCATTATTCCCGGATACACCTGCGCCATGGTGCCAGGTGCAGTGATTTTCGCGGGTGCGAAGTGCATCTACGCCGATATTGACCCCGAGACCTACAGCCCTTCTCTTGGCGATTACTCGAATGCATATGAGGAAAACTCGGGACTCCGCATCAAGGCTCTTCTTTTACAACATACTTATGGGATTCCAGGCACTGCTCCGCGCATTGCCGCGTGGGCGCGTGAGCAGGGAATGGCAGTTATCGAGGATTGTGCCCACGGGCTCGGCACAAGATATTGCGATGACCGAGGCGTTTGGCAAGAATTGGGCAGCGCGGGTGACTTGGCGCTTTTCAGTTCGCAATGGTCGAAACCCGTTTCGACTGGCCTGGGCGGATGGCTGGTTACTGGCAACAAGAATCTGGCAAAGAAAATTCAGCGATTCCACGATGAAGAATGCAGCGATCCATCGTTTCGAGACGTAACATTCCTGGCGGGTCAATTGGCTCTGCGCTCTGTTTTTTCCTCGCCACGTTTTTATTGGATGGCAGCGACCGCGTTTCGGAGTCTCTCCGGCAAAGGGCTCGTGGTCGGAACCAACGAGTCAGGAGAGTTCGAGGGCAAAATGCCGGAACGATACGCAAAGCGAATGTCCAAAATGCAGCAGTGGCTGCTCAGAAAGCGTCTTGCGACCACGGCGATAATTGAACACCGCAGGAAGCTGAAACTGGTTTATGACGAGGTGTTGCGTTCCTCTGGTCTTCCCGTACTCTCCGTGCCAAGCCATGCCGACCCCGTGCTGCTGCGCTATCCGGTCCGCGTACGAAACAAGGCCGAAGTATTGGAGAATGCCCGCCAGAGGCGTATCGAGATCGGCGACTGGTTCAATCACCCGCTGCACCCTCGGGAAGCGAAGGCAGAGGCATTTGGGTATCGCAGCGGAGTTTGCCCGGAGGGAGAGCGCGCCGCCGGCGAAGTAATTAATCTTCCTCTCACTGAGCGGACCACCGAGAGTACAGCCCGCGAGGCGGTGAACTTCCTTCGCGACGTGGCGCACCTATGAGCGGAGCTTCCCATGCAGTGATTGCCAAACGAGAAGAGCGCGACGAAAAGCGTATCAGTGTATTTGTTCTCATTGACGCGCTGGGGTGGAAGTACATCCAAGGCCAGGACTTTCTCAATGACATTCTCCCGCACCGACAATTGCTGCGCACAGTCCTAGGTTTTAGTTCAGGGGCAATTCCGGCCATGCTTACGGGTGTTCCGCCCGCAGTGAACGGGCATTGGAACCTCTTTTATTTTGAACCGCAGGGCTCACCCTTCCGATGGCTCAAGCCTTTCCTGTTCCTTCCGGATTGGCTATTGGATCAGAGGGTCACGCGAAAACTGCTTAAAGAAACGGGCCGACACCTGCTCGGGCTTGGTCCGTTGTTCGAATGTTGTGTCTCGCCGCGTCTTCTGCCCTACTTTAACTGGGTCGAACGGCGAAACATCTACGACAGGGGCGGGATAAGTGGCGCTCCATCGATCTTTGACGAACTTCATCAATCCGGCGTGCCATTTCGCGTCTACACCTATCACCATTCGACTGACGCCGAGATTCTCGAACATGCGGAGAGGGATATTCGAGAGGGCGCAGCCTCATTTTATTTCCTGTATTTAAGTGAAATGGATATGTTTCTTCATATGAACTGCGATGCGCCCGAAAAAATCCATGAACGGCTTCGCTGGTACGACCGAGAACTCCGCAAGGTTTTCGCGGCCGCTCAGCGTGCGGGTGATGATGTAACGTTCGCCATCAGTTCCGATCACGGGATGACCCGAGTGAGTGAAAAGTATGATCTGTTGATGCACCTCGAAAAACTGAGCCTGCGTATGCCGAAGGATTATCTGGCGGTATTTGATTCTACGATGGCCCGGTTCTGGTTTTTCAATGAAGACGCTCGCAAAGAAATCCTGGGCATTTTAGAGCAGGTTCCGTGTGGCCGGGTCCTTTCGGACGATGAGCTAAAACGATTCGGGGTTTTCTTTTCCGACCGCAGGTTTGGAGAAATTGTGTTTCTTTTGCATCCCGGTTGGTTGCTCTCCCGTAGTGATTTCAATGGCTCAAGTTGGAAGCCGATTGGAATGCATGGCTATCATCCGGATGATCCATACTCCGATGGAGTCTTCTTAAGCAATCGGCCGCCTTCAGAACCTCTGCGGTCGGTTCAGGACGTGCATCAGTGGATGTTGGATGCGGCTCAATGCAAAGCGACATGAACACGAAACCTATATCTGTCCTGATGTTTTCCAATACTGTTGTGCGGTCCGGTGTGGAAGAGCACATCTTGGAGTTGCTGTGCCGATTGGATCGCCGCCTTTTTCGTCTCCATTTGGCTTGTCCGAATGTACTTTTAGAGCAGTATGGGAAGGACATTCCGACAGATGTCGAAGTGACGCCGATTATGGTCGAAGGGCCGACCGATGTCCGTGGCGCAACCCGCTTGGTTCGTATTCTACGCGAGCAAAAAATCGGCATTTTGCATTCTCACATGTTCCAGGCGAGCCTCTTCGCGTCTCCTATAGGGAAACTGAGCCGAGTCCCAGTCGTCATCGAAACCACGCATGTTCGCGAAACATGGCGCAAGGGTTGGTTCAAATCCAAGTTTGTGATTGACCGGATCGTAAGCCACTTCGTCGATCGCTACATTGCTGTATCGGAAGCAAATTCGCGCTACCTGATTGAAGAAAAGAAGATACCCGCGCATAAAGTCTCAGTAATTCAGAACGGATGTTCGATTGAGCGTGTGAACCCGTCGAGCGCCCACCCGCAAGGCATTCGTGAAAGCATTGGGTTCTCCCAAGAAAATCTCCTTCTGATTGTAATGGCGCGGCTGGAACCGCAAAAGGGACACCGCATCCTCCTTGAAGCCTTGTCACTGCTACGGAACGATTTCCCTCATATCCGTCTGGTTTGCTTAGGGGACGGGGCCCTGAAAGAGGAGCTGATTCGAGCGACTCGAGATTTGAAAATTGAGAAGCTCGTTCATTTCGCCGGTTTTCAATCGAATGTCGGAGATTGGCTGGCTGCGGCGGATATTGGTGTGTTGCCATCCTTTTACGAAGGCCTTCCGCTCACAGCGGTTGAGACACTTGCCGCTGGAGTTCCGCTCGTGGCAACCGCGGTTGATGGTACGCCAGAGGTTGTAATCGACGGCGAGACGGGTCTTTTGGTTCCTTCTGGAAACCCCGGCGCCTTGGCCGAAGCTATTGGGCGTTTGGCTCGTGAACCCGGCTTGCGTCGCAGACTTGCTGTCTCAGGGCGGCGATTCGTCTTGGAGCGGTTTACGATTCAGCGGCAGGTCGAGCAAAGTTCAAATCTGTATCTCTCTGAGTGGCGGCGAAAAACCCACTCGACTGCAGAGCTGTCCCGCGAGGGGGTCATACGGGCGCGCGAAATCTGAGGGACACAGTTTCAGATTTCGGCCATCGCGCCGCAAGCCAACGCTCGGATGCGTGCGAGCAGGACGTTTGTTTGAGTCCTTCCATCCAGAGCATGTCCGACGCGCAAAAAGACGAAGTAGTTTCGAAGATATGTGAGATCGTTGCTCGTGAATGTCGTACCGCTTTCGGCGGCCGCCTCATTTCTGTGATTCTGACCGGTAGCGCCGCTCGTGGCGAAGCAACGATCGTGAGTTCTGGCGATGGTTGGAAGATTCTCGGCGATGCCGAGTTCCTGGTGGTTCTTCATCAAGCCGGCGGATCGGCACGTATTCGCTCCAGGGACACATTGAAGCGGGAAAGCGCTGAAAAACTCCGCTTGCAGGGAATCGAGGTCACAATCGGCCTTGGTTTCGTGCCTGTCTCCTATTTGAAGGGTCTCCCTGCGTACATTTTCTCGTACGAGCTGCGCGAGTGTGGCAAGGTAGTTTCAGGCAATCCGCAGATATTAGATGTGATGCCACAGTTTGGCGCGAGCGCGATTTCGCGCGAAGATGCGTGGCGATTGCTGTGCAACCGGATGATCGAGCAACTTGAGGTCATTGGAGATTTGGAGCGAGCGCCTCAGCAGCTCACAAATGGCCTTCATTACGCGACCGTCAAACTCTACCTGGATATGGCGACCTCGTACCTGGTTTTCGCGGGCGCTTATGCTCCAACCTACCGCGAACGCGCCCAGCGTTTGATGATGCTTGCTTCACAAGCAGACCATGACTCTCCTTTCTCCCTGAAAGATTTTGGAGCGACGGTTAGCGAGTGCACATCTTGGAAGCTCAATGGAAAGGAAGACGACCGTAACCGTTCCCTCCGGTTTTGGCAGGAAGCAATTTCGTATGCACATCAACTGTGGCGATGGGAAATCGTGCAAATGACAGGGGCGTCGAGCAAATCCACGGACACCGAGCTGTGGACGAGATTGGCCGAAGCATTGACCGTGCGGGAAAAGATTCGCGGATGGCTCTCTGTTATCAAGCGCAGCAGTGCGTCAGAAACTTTACGAAATTGGCCAGGGTGGTTGAGGCTTGGCTTTCGAGCGACTCCTCGGTATTGGGTTTACCGTGCAGGCGCCGGGCTACTGTTCGACTTCCAGGCTCGGATGGCTGCACCATCAACGAACAGGCCGCTCGATTTCCCCGATTCGCACGCGGCTTCGCTTTTACCAGTCTGCCGAATGAAAACAGGCACGGCAGAAACTTCATGGAAATTCGCCGCGAGTGAGATCACCGCAAATTATTGGCGGTACGTGGCGGAGACGCGCGCATGAGTTTTTTGGTTAGCGCTTCATATCCTGGAGTCTGTAATGCCGAATAACACTCCGAAGGTGAGTGTCATCATTGTGTATTACAAGCGCACCGATACAATTCGCGAGACGCTTGGTTCTGTCGTTCGCCAGGACTACACGGATCGCGAGATAATTGTTGTAGATAACCACTCCGAGGATAACCTCAAGGAGATAATTCAAGAGTGCGGACCGGGCATTCGCCTCATTGAACTGCCTGAAAATCTTGGCCCCTGTGGGGCGCGAAATGCAGGAATCCAGGCTGCTCGCGGCGAGTATGTTGCCTTCCTCGAGGACGATGCGAGCTATTCCTCTCCCTTTGAGTTAACTCGAATGATGAGAGTGTGGGAGACGCATCCTCAATTTCACGTACTTGCCTTCAAGATCTGCGATCCAGACACGGGCGAGCTCCGGCAAAGGGAATGGTGTCATCCACGTTACTGGAAGGATTCTAGCGATCAGGAATTTGAAACTAACTACTTCGGTGAAG
>JASHYE010000400.1 GCA_030043155.1 Candidatus Acidiferrales bacterium
TGCTCATCTCCGGGAACGATCTCAGGCCCTCCCTGCGCACCGCCGCGCAGATCGAACGAATAATTCAAGCCCCCGATCATCTTCGAGACTGCGCTCACTTGATAGCGGTGATAGAGATAAATTGGCACCAGAACGTCTTCCAGAGTCGCCATCGGAGCATCCGGCCGGATCACATCTTCCGAAAATCGCTTCAGCGCCGCTGCGCGCACGGCCATTACTTGCTTCAACCCATCCAGATCATTGCTTCCTACGTCCCAGAGATGCGCAACCGGACTAGCGGAACCGAGCGGCCTCGCGTCCTGATCGGTCAGATAGAGTTGGCCATCAGAAAAAGCGTCGTCCAGAATTTTATCGAGCGCCTGCCGCTCATTCGTGCCCTTTGGAAACTCACGATAGCCATAGTTAATCGCGACCTTATCCCATGCGCCGATCCCAGTTGCGTATGCGTCAGAAACGTCCGGCGCGCCATCCGCACCAATTGTGACCAGCGGCGCGGGATAATCCATCACCGAACTGCGGTTCACGATGCTGCCTGCAAAATTGTGCATCAATCCCAAGGTATGGCCAGTCTCGTGCGCAGCCAACTGCCGGATGCGTGCGAGCGCCATTTCATTTGCTTTGTGCAACGCATTCGGATCGTTTCCGAATGGATCCAGCAGCCCTCGCGCAATCAGAAACACCTGCCTCACGCGCAGCGCGTCCAGATTCACGTGCCCGTTGATGATCTCCCCAGTTCGCGGGTCCGCAACCGCCGAGCCATACGACCATCCTCGCGTGAATCGCGGCACCCACTCAATCACGTTATAGCGAACATCCATCGGATCCACGCCTTCGGGCAGCAGCCTCACCTGAAATGCGTCTTTGAAGCCTGCTGCCGTGAAAGCTTGATTCCACCAACTCGCCCCTTCCATCAGCGCCGAGCGCAGAGGCTCCGGTACCGCGCGGTCTACGTAATAAACAAGCGGCTTGACGGGCTCACTCAGCGCCGCCGACGGATCTTTCCTCTCCAAACGCCAATGCTCGATGTATCGCTTGTGAATCGATTCATCTACCGGCGTCGCGAAGTCCATGTACTGCATCGCGAAAAATCCCGAGCGCGGGTCGTATTCGCGCATATGAAACCCCGGCGGCGGTGCTTGAACGAAAGAATGGTGGGTATGCACTGTGATGGACGTTGGATCAGGAGTTACTTCCTGCACCCAAAGCCCTGGGTTCTCTCCCGTGAACGTCAGCGTCGCTTCCACGTCGGAGTTTTCAGGGAAGTTCTTCGTGCGCGGCAAATAGACGGCGCAGCGCGTGGGGTCCAGCCGATAGGTACCCTGATGCGTCGCTTGCAATTTCGCGGCAATGTCGTGCGAATCGCTCAGGAAAAAACCGGTCGCGTCAACCAGTACCGTGTCGCCATCCTCAGCGGCGACGTCAAATCCCCACAGCACGGATTGCGCGAATGCCTGCTTCACCGCCTCTTGCTGGACGGGATCGTCCGTCACCGCGCGAAAGCGCTCATTTTCCGCAACCAGCAGGACGCGGGGCCCGCTGCGCTCGAAGTGCACCACCTGAACTTCTCCCGGTTGCCCGCGATCTAGGCCGATGTCATTCGAGCCCACTCCATAGGGCAAAGATTCCACATACAGAAATTCCGTATTCCATTTGTCAATTTGCAGCCAGATTTTTCCTTCGCGCGCATCCCAGTAATACGTGAAGAATCCGGGCATCTTTTCCATATTCGCGGTTTTCTGGGCAATACTCGGCAGCGGCTTTTCGTCGGCTCTTGCTGCTGAATGATGCGACAACGGAATAAGCGATATCGATAGAATTGCCACAAAGATTCCAAGCAAACGCTTCATAGATGCCTCCTGATAAATGTCGGGCTGTTTATACCAGAATCGGCGCTCATACGATTAGCTTTGTTCATTTTCTGGGGTATCGGTTATAGTTCCGCGCCAGAAACGGGCCTGCTGGCTCTTACTCTTTGATTGTGCGAGGAGGCGTTATCTATGCCCCAAGCCGAAGCAAATCGCGTCAAACTCTCGATCATCGTCTACGTTCTTTTGACTTTCGCGTTCAGCGCCGTTTTCTACCGGCTGATCATCCACAATGGCTCGCTCGGCGCGCATGGTGGGCTTTTCGTTCTCGCGCTGATGTGGTGCCCGGGTGCTGCAGGCCTCCTTACTCGCATGCTTTTCCAAGGGAATTTGCGAGGGCACGGCTGGGGCTGGGGCAAAACGAAATATCAATTCGCCAGCTACTGGATTCCTCTCGCATACGCCGCAATTGTCTATGTCCCGTTGTGGATTTTCGGCTTCTCGAACCTCCACCCGCCCCGCATCGCCACCTTTGTTGAGCGGTTACTGCATCACACCCCAGGAACATCATCCTCTGTCGTCACGTATTTTCTTTTCATCGCGACCGTCGGCATGGCCGGCTCGTGCATCTCGGCTCTCGGCGAAGAACTCGGCTGGCGCGGATTTCTCGTTCCGCAACTGGCGAAAGTCATGCCCTTTGGTGGCGTGGCTCTAACGAGTGGCGTGATCTGGTCGCTGTGGCACTATCCGTTGATTTTGCTCGCCAATTACCACGGTGCAGGGCCTGCATGGTACTCGCTGATGTGCTTCACTGTCATGGTGATTGGCATCAGCTTCCTTTTTGCGTGGATGCGCCTGAAGTCCGGCAGCGTTTGGACCGGCATGTTCCTGCACGCGAGCCACAATATTTTCATTCAGTCGTTTTTTGACCCTCTCACGCGGCCGTCGCTGGCGACGAAATACCTCACTACGGAATTTGGCGCTGGCCTGGCAATTATGGCGGTCGTCATTGCCGTGATTTTTTACGAAAAGCGCGGCGAGCTTCCACAGACTTCAACACCGCAAGCGACAGCATCATCCGCTGCTCAGTTGAACGTCGCGTGAAACTGAAAGAGTAAGTTGCGATTCGCTCCGGCTAGCGGTCGAACATCGAATAAATAATCTTGCCATCGCGAAAAACGTAGCTCACGTGCGTCAGCGCGCGAATGTCCCGCGTCGGATCGCCTTGCACGACCACGAGATCCGCGTTCATGCCCGCTTTCACTTCTCCTCGAATGGCGGATTCGCCAAATCGCTCCGCCGGCGCCGTGGTCAGCGACTCCAAAATGTGGGGGAAATCCATCCCTGCGCGCTGCATCAGCCGGTATTCGTCCGTCGGGTCGTAGTCGGTCAGGAATCCGACATCGGTACCGAAAAGAATAGGCCCATGAAGCTGCGAATAGTCCTGCACCTCTCGCAGAATATCGGCGATATTTGAATCATCCTTGAACAGTTTTAGCGTCGGAATCAGCCACATTCCATCGCTTTTCATTTGCTTCAGATAAGAACGATTCCATCCGTTGGTTTCTTCCACCGAATGCGCCAGAACGTCCACGCCTGCCTGTAGCGCGATCTGGAATCCCGCAACATTCGACGGATGCGCAAACACAAGCTTGCCTTTTTTGTGCGCTTCATCCACTGCCGCCCGCGCAACGTCCAATGGCATCGTGACCACCTGTCCTCGCGCAACCCATGACCCTGTGAACAGCTTGATAACGTCCGCGCCCTGCGCCACGTGCTCGTCCACTTCTTTCACCGCTTCGGCGGCAGTGGTGGGTTGTGGCAACTGCTTGACGATCTCCGGCGGAAGCGAACTCTTGACGTAATACGGCACTCCGTTTGGCGGATATAGAGGAGAGCCCGCCGTCAGAATTCGCGGACCGGTGACTTCTCCCGAATCGATGCGCTTGCGCAGCGCTTCCGTATTCTGCAGATACGAGCCCAGATCAACCACGCTGGTAAATCCATAACGCGTGAACATGTCCCGCAACTGGCTTGTGAGCTGATCCGCCGGCAATTTCCCTGCATCATTCCATTTCGGCTCGGAGAAATGGACGTGGCTATTCTGAAAGCCCGCCATAATCGTCATGCCCCTGCAATCGAGGATGCCCAGGCCCTCCGGGACGGGAACTTGCGCTCGGGTTCCCGCCGCAGCAATTTTTCCATCGCGGATGATAACGACGCCATCGCCAATAGGGCCCTGAAATGGCGAAACATAGATTCTCGTGCCCAGCAAGACGATTGGGGGGACGCCGCCGGCGCTTTGACGTCTGGTGGACGTTGCGCGGCTGTTTGAAAGGAGGGTAGAAAAAGCCAACAGGACAATACCAGCGGCAGCGAGCCAGATCGTACGCTTCACGAAGCCTTCACCTCAACCGCAACTGGGATGCTGATGACGATTCGTATCGTTGCAACCGATTGGATTCTTTGACGGGGACCGCCAGCATTTTATGATGCGGCCCGTTCTCGTTTCAATGGATTCGCGTGTGCTATATTGGAGACTCTGATTGACCCTTGCTGCCGATGAGCAAATTGCGCATTTCCATCGTCGAATATCTCAACACAGCTCCGCTGGTGTGGGGTTTCACGGAAGGTCCACTTTCTGGAAAGTACGATCTTTCCTTCGCGCTCCCGTCCAAATGTGCCGATGCCCTGCGCGCCGGGGAAGTGGATGTCGCCATCATCCCCGCGATCGAATATCAGCGAATCGATGACCTCGTGGCTTTGCCCGGCATGGCCATCGCGGCCAAAGGCGAAGTTCGCAGTATCCTGCTAATTTCCAAGAAGCCGATTGAAAACGTGCGAAGCATCGCTCTCGACACAAGTTCGCGCAGTTCTGCGGCTCTCGTACGACTGCTCGCTGCAGAAAGCTGGCACATCAGTCCAGAATTTGTTGATGCTGATCCTGATCCCCCCGCAATGCTGGCGCGCGCCGACGCTGCGCTCGTGATTGGCGACCCTGCGCTGCGCATCGCCGTGAAGATGGATTATCTCTTCGGGAAAAAGCCCAAAGAAGGCGCCTGCTGCGAGGGCGATTCCAGCGAACTGCCCGTCCCCGGCTATCCCGCACTTTTTGTCTACGACGTCGCTTTTCAGTGGCGTGAAATGACAGGTAAACCCTGCGTGCTCGCGATTTGGGCCGGACGGAGGGAAAAAATCACCCCGGAGATTGTTGCGGACTTCCAAGCATCGCGGAGATTTGGATTGGAGCGTATCAGCGATATTGCCGAAGCGGCATCCGTCAAGCTCGATCTGCCGCCACAGACCCTCGAAACCTACCTTCGCGAAAACATCGACTTTTCTCTCGATGATGAAAACCTCGCCGGATTGAATCTTTACTTTGAAAAATGCGCGCGAGCTGGGATTATTCGCCGCAATCATCCCCTGCAATTCGCGTCGGCTTCGACCGGCGCTGCGTCGCGTCAGGGTGCCTGATTCGTGGCTGACTCGGCGAATGGAACAAAGCTCGGCACTCTGCGCATTCTACGCCGCTATCTATTCAAGAGCATGGCCGGCGAAGATCTCAACGAGGTCTTCGTCACATTCTCCGGGCTTGTGGGAGATCGCGCCTATGCTTTTGTGGATCGCAACAAGCACTCGAATTTTCCATGGATGACCGCTCGCGAGCGCCACGAAATGCTGCTCTTCAGGCCCCGTTACCTGGAAGCGCTCGATCCTGCGAACGAGCATCCCTCCGCATCATTTTTCAAAGCCGAAGTGCTGACTCCCGAAGGCGAAACGCTCTCTCCTTCCGACTCTCCTTCTTTCACTGCTTATTTCGAAAAGCGATTCGGCTACGAACAACTCGAACTGCGCTTTTCGGAGCGCGCCATGCAGGACGCCTGCCCTGTATCTTTGCTCGGACTTCCCACAGTGAAGTCTCTCAGCGATGAGGCGGGAATTCCGCTCGAGCACACGCGCTTCCGCGCTAATTTTTATATCGACTGGGAAAACGACAAGCCTTATTACGAAGATGAACTCGTCGGCTCAAGCCTTCGGATCGGAGAAAAGTTTATTTTTACGGTCGTCGAGAATAATATGCGCTGCGCGATAATCACGCTCGATCCGGCAACCGCGCAGGCATGTCCGGAAGTGGGGAAGCTTGTCGCGCGAAACCACGGCAATTGTTTCGGAGTTTACGGCTCAGTGCTGCAGGAGGGAATCGTCCACCAAGGCGATCCCGTATTTTCCTTTGATGGAACAAAGGTAAAATAGAGCTATGGGTATTACGCAGCAGGAAGCGCTCGATCTTTTCAACTCCGACGACCTCGTCGGCATCGGCATGGCCGCCAACGAAATTCGCCGGAAGAAAACAGATCCTCGCGTCGCGACATATCAGATCGACCGCAACATCAACTATACGAATTTTTGCACTGAATACTGCTCGTTCTGCGCCTTTTACCGCCCGTTAGGCTCCAAAGAAGGCTACATCCTCTCGTTCGAAGAAATTTATAGAAAAATCGAAGAGATGCTCGAACTCGGCGGCACGGGAGTGCTCATGCAAGGCGGCTTGCATCCCGACCTGCACATCGAGTACTACGAGAAGCTCCTATCCTCCATTCGGGAACGATATCCGCAGGTGCACTTGCATTGCTTTTCCGCACCGGAAATCATCTGCATCGCGGAAGTTTCCCATCTTTCCATACGCGACACCATTGCGCGCCTCGCAGAAGCGGGCCTCGTCTCGATTCCCGGCGGCGGCGCGGAAATCCTCGATGACGAGATTCGCCACCGCATCTCCCGCCTGAAATGTACGGCCGACGAATGGGAAGATGTCCACCGCACGGCGCATTCCCTGGGCATGCGCACCACCGCTACCATGATGTTCGGCTGTGGCGAAGAGTATCGCCATCGCATAAATCACTTCGAGCGCTTGCGCCGCATTCAGGAAGATACCGGCGGCTTCACTTCATTCATTCCCTGGATGTTTGCGCCAGACAATACGCCTCTGGGCAAGAGAATTCCTGAAGCGACTGCGGTCGAATATCTGAAAACGCTTGCCATTAGTCGCCTTTACCTCGACAACGTTGACCACGTTCAATCGAGCTGGCTGACCCCTGGAATCAAAGTCTGTCAGGTGGGCTTGCAATTTGGCGCCGATGATGTCGGCAGCATTCTCATCGAGGAAAACGTGGTCTATGCAGCCGGTGTTCGCAACCGCACCAATGAAGCCGAACTTCGCCGCGTGATTTCCGATGCGGGCTACATTCCGGCTCAGCGCGATACGCTTTACCGCGCTTACTTCCTGAAGTAAGGTCGCTTCGAAGAAATAGCTTACGCTGGCGGACGGCCTACGTGTTTTTCGAAATCCGCACTTCCAATTCGACGTCGGTCTCTTCTGGAATTTCCAGTGGTTTTGCGGGAACGAAAACGCCGCCACGATATCGTGCACGAACCCGCATCGGCTGAGCGCTTTTTGCCGCGCCTCGCTTCCGCTCTTCCTGAAAGGCCACACTCTTCGCTTTGTTGCCTGCGCTATCGAGTGCGGCATTGGCGAGCAGGTCCGCGTCGCAGTTCTGTTCGCGCGGGACATGTTCAATCACGAAATACTCCAGCCCTCGCACCAGTTTCTGTGCGCGCTCATGAAGCGGCTTCAGGTCCTCGTTTTTCACCCTGTACCGACCCTGCATTTGCCGCACCAAAAGTTCAGAATCGCTTCGCACTCGCAACGCGCGAATCCCATTGGCGCCCGCATAATCAAGCGCGGCTATTAACGCGTGATACTCCGCGATGTTGTTTGTCTTGCGCCCGATACACTTCGAAATACCGGCAATTTGTTTGCCGTCGGCTCCCCGCACGATCACCGCATATGCTGCCGGGCCGGGATTTCCGCGCGAAGCGCCGTCAATGTTTGCGATCGCGACGCCAGCTGGCGGCGCAGCATGCGATTCATCGAATAATCGAGCACTCGACGGTGGGAAACTTCTCTCGGTAGGTTTCATCGATTACGCAAAGAAGAAGCGACGCAGAATCGCATGTCCAGAAAGGGCTTCACGAAATTATCTTTCGCCGTTTTGCGTTGCTGAAGCTTGCCGGACAGCCTCTGCGCCGGCGGGAGGCTCAATGTAGTAAAGAATTCGCGTGCACAATTCACAATGGTAAAGCTCAGAAGTGTCTTCGCGCCGCAAAATCTGAAATACATGCGGCCGGATTCGCGCGCCGCAGGCGGAACAGGCCTCTCCCCGGACCTCCGCGATCGCCGTTCCGCCATGTTTCTTCGCGATTCTCTGGTAATGGTCAAGCAAATCCTCGGGAATTGATTTCACCACATTGGCGCGCTCTGCCTCCAATTCGCCAAGTTCCTTGTTGGCCGCCGCCTTTTCGCTCTCAATTTCCTCGCGCTCCGTCCCGATTTGCTCCTCGGCCTGCTTGAAGCTTTTTTCCGCCGTCTTCACCTGGCGGTCATACTGCTCCCCGGAAACCATTTGCTCCAGCAGCCGATCTTCCGCTTTACCAATTTCCGCTTCCGCCATTTCCACTTCATGTTGCAGCGCCTTGTACGCCTCGTTCGTCTTCACCTGAAAGGCCTGGTCTTTGTATTTCCGGACTTTTTCTTTCCACTGTTCCACGTCCAGCTCGTAGCGCTTACGGTCTTTGAGGGTTGTCGAATGCGACTGCTTGCTCTGTTCGAGCGCGTTGCGGCTCGCTTCAAGGCGCTGATTCAGTTCCGCTATTCGCTTGGGAAATACAGAAAGGCGCGCGCGAACGCCGCCCAGCCGCGTATCCACATCCTGCAGTTCAAGCAGTTCTCTGAGGATTTCTTTCACCGGTATTCAATTCTAGCATACGCGCGAGCGCTCCGCCGGTTCAGAGGTTTTTACTGAAGAAAGCAATCGTGTGTCGCCACGCATCCCGCTGCGCGTGTGCATCTGCGCTCGCGTTTCCGCCCAGCAGAATTGGATATTTTACCCCGCGCGAGCGCGAAATTTTCACTGTGGTCGGCATCGAGGGATACCGCAGCGAATGTCCGGCTTCAGGATAATTCAGATGCTCCACATCATAGGCAAATGAGCACGATTTCAGGCGTTCGACGATCATTTCGCTCATCTGAGACGCCGGCCAAACCTTGTCATCGCCGCCTGAAACCAGCAGAATCGGCCCGCGCATTTTCTCTACCGGAATGGACGCCGCTTTTACAGTCTCGCGATTGTGCAATGCACTTCGAAATAGATTACGGAACTTCACAGGCCGCCTTAGCAAACCCACTGGAATCGCTGAGCGCGCGATAAACCCGCGTAGCGGCAGCAGTGCAGACGGAATTGCCGCGTCTTTCCACGTCCAGCACGGTATCGGCTGGCGTGTTTCGCGATCGTAGCCTCCTGAACTCCACGCGCACGCGCTCGGCGCATATGCCGCTACTGCGCGAATCTGAGGAAAATACGAACCAAGTAGCAGGGCCAGTTCCGCTCCACGCGAAATCCCCAGCACGCCGATTCGGCTCGCATCAATCTCCTCTTGTGCTCCAAGCCACGCCATGGCTGCTGCAAAATATTCCAGCGGAACTCGGTGCAGCCATTGCGGCAGCGGCGGAATTCCAAAATACGCGAGCGCAAGCGTCGCGAATCCGTGGCGCGATAGCAACGCCGCCTTGTCTAAATCGTACCCTCCGCCGGAGCCGCCCAGCACGATGATCACGGGCCGCCGGCCGCGCCCCGGCGGAATGTAAAGCGAGGCAACAACCCCGCCGGCGTCCAATTCGCGCATTTCTGTGCCCGGAGCCAGCCAGCGTCGCTCCAGCGTTGCCGAGGCAATTCGCGTACTCTGCGCTTCGGCCGTCACGGTCACGCGATCGGATTCGGCGCTGTTCTTGCAAAACGCGACCTTGCCGCCATCATCTCCTTTCGCGCTCATCGACCAAAATAATCCCGTGCAATCGACGCCACGATAGGTCCCGCCGATAGACTCTTGCACGGACGTATCGATCTTTCCTTCCGTTGTCGCGATATAAGCACCGCTCGATTCCCATGCTCGTCCGGCGTCATCCAGTGCCACCGCCCGCAAAATGACTTTTGTGCGCGGCTGAATTCCGTTCATCCTCACAATGGCAGGCTCATCCACAAAAGCGGGATTCGGGGTAATCTCCAGCGTGGGATTTTGCGAAATGACAGAATCAGTGTTGGTTATTGGTGTGGCCTCGTGCGTCTTTTTTGCCTTCTCGCCCGTATAGAGAACAGTATGATAAGCGAGTTTGCCAGCGTGATGGAGGAGTTGCCTTTGGCCCTCGATGCCGACGTTGCCCGGCTTCGACGCGGAGACCTCGATGCTCTCGCCACGCTCGTCCAGCGCTACCAGCACCGTCTTTATCGCTATTTGCTGCGTCTGGTGCGCCAGCCTGCTGATGCGGACGACCTTTTTCAGCAGACCTGGCTTCGCGTCGCTTCGCAAATCCGCCGATTCGATGTTCGAAGGAATTTCGACGCCTGGCTCTTCACTTTGGCCCGTAATCTCGCCATCGATCATCTGCGCCGCATCCGCCCGGGAAGCCTCGACGAATACAACGAAAGTCAATCCGGTTACACGCCGGCGGCGCTGCGCACCTCAAACCCATCTTCTGTTGAAACAATGATCGCGCGCGAACACTCGCGTTTTGTCGCTGCTGCTATGGACAATCTGCCGACGCTGTACCGCGAGGTGCTGGCCTTGCGATTTGAAGAAGAAATGAAACTGGAAGAAATCGCCGAAGTGACCGGCGCGCCTCTCTCGACCATCAAAAGCCGCTTGCGCCGCGGCCTTCTCAGTTTGAGAGAAACTCTCGACGCGCGTTTTCCTCGGGAGGAGTGGAAGTGAGCAAAGGATCGAGCATGAACGAGCACGACAAACTCCGCGAACTTCTGCCCTTGGCTGCGGCAGGAGTTCTCGAATCTGCAGAAGAAACGCGCCTCATCGCGCATCTGAATCGCTGTTCGGATTGCGCTGCGCATTTGGAGCGCCTCCAGCAACTTACGGCGAATTTGCGCGGCATTCCCACCCCCCGGGTCCCCGCGGGGCTCCTGTCCCGCACCATCTTGCTGGCCCAGAATCGCTTTGCTGAGGAGTCTGCGCACCGCACCGAGCGGCGCATCATGACATTGGTACTCGTGTTGTCTTGGGCCTTCGTCGCCGTCAGTTGGCCTCTGGCTCAGCTCGTTGCGCACGGATGGCTCAGCGTGTTTGGATTCGGATTTGCACAGGCCTGGAAGAGCTTCGCTGTGTTCACTGGATTTTGCTGGGTCGCGGGAGCCGCGGGAGCGATTCTGCTGGCCGCGCGCTGCAGTCGTGAGAGGAGAATGGCATGAGTTTTGCCCGAGAACTCCGCGTCATCCCGCGCGCCGCTCGCATCATCGCATTCTCGTGCTACGCGGTATTCGCCATTTGCCTTTATTTCTTGATTATTCCCGCAGACAAGGAGCCTGGAACCATCGCCACTTGGCCTATCGCCGGCCAGCTTGCTTTCAGTCTGCTGATTCCGCTGGTCCTCCTCGGAGTGATTGCCTTTTGGGGATACATCTGCGGCGACGCGAAGCGCCGCGGCATGCGTCCGGTAATGTGGACGCTTCTGGCCATTTTTGTGCCGTACGCGATTGGCATAATTCTGTATTTCATCTTGCGGGATCCTCTGCCGACGGAGTGTCCTTCTTGCCACACACTGGTTCTGTCTAGGTTCGCTTTCTGTCCTCATTGCGGCGCCAACATCCGCGCCAGTTGTCCGCAATGTGGCAGAACACTTGAGCCAGGCTGGGTGAACTGCGGCTATTGCGGGACGCGGCTTCCTGCTCAGCAGCGCCCTTAATTTCTAATTGACAGTCAGCTTTGCGACATCAGACTTCAGCCGGGTTAGGATTGTCTCCTGGGAATCTCAATTTGAGTTTGAGTGCATGTCCGGCTGGGGATCCGGCAACTGCTCGATCTGCATGTTCTGGTCAATCGAGAAGCTTGGACACGGCACTGACAATTTCAGTTGGCATCGCGCAATAATGCTGAACCCTTCTGAAGAACTTCCCCAGGAATACGTATAGCCGTCCCGTGCTGGCCTTTGCGTCTTCAATGTCCCGCTCGAATAAAGCTCATCCACCGAAGCGTACGTCCCGTGAGTCGCCTGATAAATCCGCTCCGCATTCGCAAACGACAGCAGGTCGCTCTTCACTCCCACAACCGATACCATCGTTTGCTTCGCCTCTGTTGTTTTGAGATTCGATGCGTAGAACCAGTAGCCAACCGCCAGCGCAATAACAAGCACAAGCAAGCCCATTATCACTCGCATAAAGTTGCCCCGTCCTCAGGAAGAGGGAATTCCTGATTATCTCCCGTCCTCGGGCAACAATGCCTTTTTGTTCTGCGAGACTTGCCTCATCGTTTACTACTGAACGAAGCAGCCCGCGCACGGGCCGCTTTCTGCGAGCTCCCGTGTCTGCGGTGCATCCCCGCCCGGCTATTTGACATCGAATCTGCCGCCTCCTACGATAAAGTTGCCCATCGAAGGACGCCCTGCTGGCAAGCTGACGGAGGAAAACTGCCATGAAACCGATTCCGAGATTGCGTTCTTTAGTTGCCACAGGAGCCGCCGTTTTCTTGCTCGCTTGCTCGGCATCCGCCCAGCAGCGAAAGCCTGTTCCGCCCGCGCATCAGCGTCAAATTGAGGAATCCTCCATTCGCCCGTCGCGGCTTGTGATTCAAACGCATACTTTGCCAAATGGCCTCCACATCGTCATGGCCGAAGATCATCACGTTCCGGTCATAAATCTGCAGGTTTGGTATCACGTCGGTTCAAAGGACGAAAAGCCCGGCCACACCGGATTCGCACACCTCTTCGAGCATCTGATGTTCAGAGGTTCGGCCCACGTCGACCCCGATGAACATGGGCGCATCGTCGAAGCCATGGGTGGTTTCTATAACGCCTACACCAACGACGACGTCACTGTGTTTTGGGAGACGTTTCCGAGCAATTATCTGGATCGCGCCCTGTGGCTCGAAGCCGACCGCATGGGCAGCCTCAACGTGAATGAGGCAAATTTCAAATCAGAGCGCGAAGTCGTAAAAGAAGAACTCCGCCTCCGCGTGGATAATGCGCCGTATGGCCGCGTTCAGGAAAATCTCTACGCCGCCGCATTTACCGTTCATCCCTACCATCATCCCACCTATGGCAGCATGGCCGATCTCGACAATGCCAAGGTCCAAGACGTTCGCGCCTTCCACGACACGTACTATCGGCCGAATAACGCCACGCTCGTGATCGTCGGTGACTTCGAGCCGGCCCAGGCGATCGCGTGGGCTGAAAAATACTTCGGCGGAATTCCGCGCTCTCCTCAGCCGATTCCGCGCGTCACTGTCAAAGAGCCGCCGCAAACCGCCGAGCGCACCGTCACGAAATCTTATCCTGGTGTGCCGCTCCCTGCTGTTGTCGAAGGATATAAAATGCCCGCGCGTTTCGCTCCGGAATCCTATCCTCTCGATTTGGCTTCTAACATTCTCGCAGGCGGCGAAAGCAGTCTCCTGTATCAAACGCTGGTTTACAAAGAACAGATCGCCGTTGAAGCCGTTGGCTTTGGCAACTTCACTGAGGACCCCAATCTTTTTTGGGTGATTGCCGTCATGAACGCCGGGCACACAGCGGAAGAAGGCGAAAAGGCCCTGGACGCAGTCCTTCAAGGCATGAAAACGCAGCCCGTTTCGGCGAAAGAGCTGGAAAAGGCCAAGAATCAGCAGATTTCCGATGCCATTCTCGGCCGCGAAACCGACGAGGAGAAAGCAGACGCTCTGGGTGAAGCCGCGGTAATCGGTAAAAATCCTGAGCTCGCGAATACTGAACTCGCGCAATTCGAAGCCGTTACAGCCGCTGCCATTCAGCGCGCTGCCGACGAATACTTCGTAGCGCAACACGAAACCGTCCTGTTTTATCTGCCCGAAGCGCAGCCTCAGCCCTCCAATGGGAGTTCCAGATGAATAATTTCGTCCCTCGCTTTCGATCAATCAACGCGCCTCAAGCCCTCAGCCGCGCATCGGTTATCCTGATTCTCGCAACTCTATGCTGCGCCGCGCCCGCCATTGCGCAATCGCAGTCAGAATCGCAATCTGGTCAAACCGCGCAGCAATCCTCGACGGGAGAAAATTCCCACGGCACCGGCATCGTTCCGCCTGGCGTGAAGCTCATCACTCAAATGCCTGCGCCAGAGGCGCCCCGGCCTTTTCATTTCCCTCACGCCGAAACTCGTACGCTTCCGAACGGCTTGCGCATCTTCGTGGTCGCCGATCACCGTCAGCCTGCGGTTGCCGTCCGTTTGGTTTTAACATCCGCCGGAGCCATTCGCGATCCGCAGGATATGCCCGGAATCGCTTCCATGACCGCCAGCATGCTCACCCAAGGGACGACGACGCGTTCTGCCCAGCAGTTTGCTGAAGCCATCGATTTCGTCGGCGGCCATATCGATGCGTCCGCCTCTGACGATGACACCGACGCTTCCTTAACCGTGGTCTCGCGCGATCTTGCTCTGGGATTGACGCTTCTCTCCGACGCCGTTCTTCATCCTGCCTTTTCTCAGGAAGAGATCGATCGCCAAAAACAGCAGGCGCTCTCGGGACTGCGCGTCGAATACAGCGATCCCTCTTATCTCGCCTCAGCGGCGTTTGACCGCACCGTCTTTGGCAATTCGCCTTACGGCATGCCCTCCGACGGCACGCCGGAAACTGTCGCGAAACTCACGCGAGACGACCTCGTCAAATTCCACGACTCCAATTACGCGCCCAACGCGGCGCTGCTCGCTTTTTCCGGGGATGTCACGCCCGAGCGCGCTTTCGCACTCGCCGAAAAATATTTCGGCGCTTGGGAAAAGAAAGAAATGCCCGCCGAAGAGCCCGTCGCGCCACCGCCGACGCAGGGCCTGCATTTCATCGTCATCGACAAGCCCGACGCCGTTCAAACCCAGATCCGCGTCGGCAATTTGGGGATTCGCCGTGACAATCCCGACTACATCCCATTGGTCGTCACCAACCGCATCTTTGGCGGCGGTTACAATAGCCGCCTCAATACTGAAGTTCGCATCAACAAAGGGCTAACCTACGGCGCAAATTCCTCATTCCAGGCCGAACGTTTCGCTGGCGAGTTTGTTGCCGACACTTTCACACGCACTGAAGCCACTGCCGAAGCCACCAAGCTCGTCATCCAATTGATTGCGCAAATGTCCACCGGCGATGTGCAGCCGGAAGAGTTGAAATTTGCCGAGGACTATCTTTCTGGCGTCTATCCCATCGAATCCGAAACCGCTGCCGAGGTCGCCGGCAGAATTCTGGCCGTCGCCGAATACGGTCTCGCGCCCGATTACAATGAAACCTATCAGCAAAAAATTCTTGCTGTCGATGAATCCACCGTGAAGCAAATGGCCTCGCAGTATTTCAATCCCCATAATCTCGACGTGGTCCTTGTGGGAAATGCCAGCAACTTTCTTCCCGCGGTGAAGGCTGATTTTCCGGATGCGCAATGGGAAGAGATTCCATTCAACGACCTCGATCTTCTCAACCCCAGTCTGCGCAAAGCTCAAGCCGAAGCTCCCGCCGTTACTCCGGAATCCCTCCAGCACGGCCAGCAAATTTTGCTCGCCGCAGCCCAAGCCGCCGGCGGCGATTCTCTTCGCTCTGTTTCCACTTTGGAATTTTCCGAGCACGGCAGCATCTACGCTCCTCAAGGTTCGGTAGCCCTTTCCGTCAAATGGCAAGTCGCTTACCCGGATAAAGTCCACGCGGATGTGGCTTTGCCCATGGGCCAAATGACTCAGGCTTCCGACGGCAGGTCTGCATGGATCGAAACTCCGCAAGGCACCCGCGCTGTTCCACCCGAAGGATTTGGCGAATTCCAGCGCGGCATCGCCCTGTTTGGCGGCTGGGGACTCTACCAGCAAGTACTTGCCGGGGGCGTCAGAGCTCAATTTGTCGGTCAGGAGAATACTTCGGAAGGCAAGCCCGCCGATGTCGTGAATTGGCTGGCGCCTTTCGGCGCCATCAAGCTGTATTTCGATTCCGCCACCCATTTTCTCGTCGAAGCCAAATATGCTTCTTCTGGCATGCAAGGCCCCGAAGAAACCGACGAGCGCTGGAGCGATTTTCGCGCTGTGGAAGGCCGCCAGTTTCCATTTCAATCCGTAACCTATCGCAGCGGCACAAAGTTTAGTGATTCGACGGTGCAGGATATTCACGTTAATGGACAGCTCGACCCAGCTCTTTTCGCGAAACCAGCCGGTCCCGGGGCTGCCCAGCCGCCCGCTCCGCGATAGCGGCGAATGTGGCGTGGTGAAAAAATAATTTTCGCCCAGCGTACTCGTTCCTGTGGAATCCCGCATCTAACACCCTTTGCTCCAGTAGCATCTTGGGAACAAGGCGGCCCTCCATTTGGGATTTTCCCCCGCCTGTCTTAAACTGTAAGGCTTTACTTTGCCTATGATTCGTCTCTGTAGCGCGTTTCGATTTTGGGCCGTTGTCGCTCTTCTCGCAGCGGCAAGCGTATGTTTTGCGGGAACTCGCCGGCGCGCGTATCCGCAATCCACCGCGCCGCTCCCTCCGGTTCTCGAAGCCATGCAGCAGGAGCTGCAACGCTCCGTCGATGCCTATGGCAAAGCCGAAGCTCCCGCGTACTTCATCAGCTACACAGTCAGCGACCTGGATTCCGCTTCCGTGTCCGGCTCCAATGGCGCGCTGCTATCCTCCGGCGAAACACGCGATCGCGTGCTCGAAGTGCAGACCCGCGTCGGCAGCTATCAGCTCGATAACACGCACAAAATCGAGGGCCACGAGCCAGCCTGGTACAGTCCTGGAACCGAAGCCACTCTCGATGATGACATTCCTCTCCTGCGTCGCGAAATTTGGCGTGAAACCGATCGTCAGTATCGCGCCGCTGTGGAGGCCTATATCGCTGTGCAAACCAGCAATCAGGTTCAGGCTCAATCCGCCGAGCAGGGCGCCCCGGATTTCTCGCACGAAGAGCCGCACGTTTTCATTGGCAAGCCGGTGGAATTCCACATGGACCGCAAGCCCTGGGAGGAAAAAGTCCGGCGCTATACGGCGGCGTTTAGCGCTTCCCCTGCCGTGATCAATTCCATCGTCACCTTCACCGCGCGCTCCGACAACCAGTATTTCGTCGATAGCGACGGCTCACGCCTCGCATTTGGCCAGATCCGTTACCGCCTCGAGCTTTTCGTTCAAGGCAAAGCCCCGGATGGAATGGACCTGCAGCGCTACGCAAATTTTGATTGGGTTGAGCCTTCGAAAGCTCCCTCCGATGCAACGGTGATGGACCAGGTTCGCCTCCTCACTTCTCAGATCGTCGCCTTGCAAAAGGCTCCTCTCGTCGAGCCTTTTGCCGGTCCGACGCTCCTCACCGGCCGCGCCGCCGCGGTTTTCTTTCACGAGGTTCTCGGCCATCGCTTGGAAGGCTTTCGCCAAAAAGACGTCAGCGAAGGTCAAACCTTCACCAGCAAGATCAATCAGCAAATTCTTCCCAGCTTCATCACCGTTCGCGACGACCCCACGACCCAGGAAATCGGCGGCCAGGTTCTGCTCGGGTACTATCCTTTCGACGACGAAGGAATTCCCTCGCAGAACGTCATCCTTGTCGACCACGGCATTCTGAAAAATTTCCTGATGGGCCGCTCGCCACTTGTGAATTTCCCGCATTCCAACGGCCACGGCCGCCGCCAGATCGGCTATCAACCGATTGCGCGCATGGGCAACACCATCGTTGAGAGCAGCAAGACCATGAGCAATGCCGCGCTGCGCCAGCTTTTCATCGAGGAAATTCGCAAACAGAACAAGCCTTTCGGCCTGCTGATTGACGACATCGCTGGAGGCTTCACTTTCACCGGTCGCTCCCAGCCTCAGGCTTTTCAGGTCCAGCCTTTGATCGTTTACAAAGTTTTTCCGGATGGCCGTCCCGACGAAATGGTCCGCGGCGTCAACATCGTCGGCACGCCGCTCATCTCCATCACCAAGATCATCGCTACCGGCGACAAGCCCGAGGTCTTCAATGGATACTGCGGCGCCGAATCCGGCTCGGTTCCTGTTTCCGCCGTCGCGCCAGAAATTCTCATCTCCGAAATGGAAGTCTCCAAAAAGGAAACTTCTACGGACATGCCTCCCATTCTCCCGCCGCCCGCGCATGATCCCGAGGCAAAGGTGAAACAGTGAACGACGCGCGCCTCTCCCGCCTGTGGTCTGCGCTTGTCGCGCTCGCCATTTCTGCCGCTTTTGCGCTTCCCGCTGCCGCGCAATCCGACAACGACCATACCCTCGAAGCGATGCAGGACGAGATGGATCGCTCCGTCGCGCGCCTCCAGCTTCCCGGCCAGCAGAAGCCTTATTACATCGAATACCGCATCGTCGACGTCGACATTCGCGCCATAACTTCTGCCTTCGGCGACATCCTGTCCAGCTCCCATGAGCGCGAACGCTTTATGTCCGTGGACGTGCGCATTGGAACAAACCAGCTCGACAGCTCCAATTTCATCAGCCAGAACGGTTTTCAGGGCTCCTCAAGTTCCGCTGGTCAAGTTGGAATTGACCGCGACTATAATTCCCTGCGACAAGACCTTTGGCAGGCCACCGATTTCGCCTACAAAGAAGCGCTCGTGGACTTCGCCAACAAGCAGGCTTTTCTCAATAGCCTCGCGCGCCCGCCAGAGATCCCCGATTTCTCCACCGAGCCTTCCGTCGTCGACGTGGAACCTCTCATGCCTTCTGATTGGACTTCTCGCAATTGGGAGGACGAGGCTCGCGAAGCCTCAAAAGTCCTCCGCGGCTTCCCCGATCTCTATAGCTCTCGCGTGCACTATTATTTGGTCTACACCACGTACTATCTTGTGACTAGCGAAGGCACGAAACTGCGCGTTCCTCACAGCGATGCCGGAATCGAAGCCAGCCTCGATACGCAAGCCACCGACGGCATGCCTCTCCATAATTTTTATGCGCAGTATGCTGCCACGCCTGCGGAACTCCCCCAGCCGGATGTAGTCAGCAAGGGCCTGATCCAGATCGCTCAGCAACTCGAAGCTCTCCGCACCGCTCCCAATGTCGACGACTATGAAGGGCCGGTTCTTTTTGACGCGCCTGCCGCCGGTTCACTGCTGGCTCAGGCTCTCGAACCCTCGCTCTCCGGCGCTCGTCCGCCGCTTTCGAGCGTTCCGGCTTACGATCAAATGATGGAGCAGGAGGGGGGCCATAGCGACTGGGCCGGCCGCGTAAATTCACGCGTTCTGCCTCTAAACGTCTCGCTCATTGACGATCCTTCCGCAAAGGACTTCCAGGGTCAGCCTCTTCTTGGCGGCTACAGCATCGATGCCGAAGGCGTCCGCGCCGAGCGCGTCGTCGTCGCCGAAAACGGCATGCTGAAAAATCTTCTGATGTCCCGTCGTCCCGGTCCTGATTTCGAACTCTCCAACGGCCACGGCCGCTCCGCTTTGCCTATTCTTTCCCCTGCCACGCCTGTTTCCAGCAATCTGTTTTTTCAGGCGACCGACACCACCGATCCCGCCACCCTCCGGAAGAAATTTCTCGATCTCTGCCGCGCCGACGGCCAGAAATGGTGCATCGAGGTCAAGCGCATGGATAATCCCGCGCTCTCCTCTCAATCTCAGCAGGATTTCACAGATATTCTTTCAGGAGTAGAAGAAGGTTTGAGCAGCGGCGATCGTTTGCCTTTGCTTGTCTATCGCGTTTATGTTGATGATGGCCATCAGGAGCTCGTTCGCGGCGCTCATATCAAAGGCCTCGATATTCGTGCGCTTCGCTCGATTGCGGGAATCGGCAGCGATTTTTCCGTATTCAATTTCATGCAAAGCGGCTCAGGGGGATTTGCAGGCACCGCGCTGGACACTTTTGGCTCAGTCGAAGACGGCATTCCCAGTTCCATTGTCGCGCCGTCTCTTCTTTTGGAAGATGTCGAAATTCGCGGCTACCACGGCGAGCCTCGTCGTCTCCCGCTGCTCCCGGTTCCGTCCCTGCAGCCCTGACTGCCGCTCTAGTCAATCTCCGCAAGCATCTCCGCATTATCGTTCAGCGTGAACTTGTCCGGCTTAATAGGCAGCGTAATTTTGAACGGAGTTGTTCTTGCCCGAATCGTCACAAAGCCCAGGATAATCGCTTTTCCCTGCGCGTGCACATAAATCGGAATCAGGTCTTTCCATCCATCCGGCACGCCGGACTGCGTGACCGTTCCGCTCACGACCCATTGATTGTTAGCCGCGCTCTGAACTGTATAATCCAGGTGATATGTCGCAATCCCCGTCCCATATACATACTCATTGAAGAACCAGTCCATGCGATAGTCCTTATCCAAGTCCATCACCTGAGTCATGTGCCGCTCCACAATCGTTTTGAAATCCTCCGTCGAGGCCGCTTCTCCCCGGAAGGTCTTCGTGAAATCCTGCATCATGGCCTTGAACGCTGCGTCGGGATCCTGGCTGCGCGGATCCTCCAGCATCGCTCGCAGCATTTCCAGCACGTATCCGCCCTTGTCGTAGATCACCACGTCGTATCCTCCGGGTGCCAGCGACGATCCCAGCCGGTTTCCCATCCATATCGAACCCAGATTCTCATAGCGATGCCCGAAGTTGTCAGTGCTCAGAAGCTGATCTCGGTCAATATGGAGCCGGTTGACGAACTCCTTTTGTCCATCGCGGAGCTGCACATACAGATTGCCGGAAAATTGCGCGAATCCCTCCGAGAGCCACTGATCATGGTAAGTTTTCCAACCCACTTCATGTCCCCACCATTGATGCGACACTTCATGCGCCCTGAAATAATCGCTGATGCCCACCTGATCGACCACGCCCAGGATGTGCCGCTGCGTTTCGTCCATAAATGAGAGTACGGACAAATAAAGCAACATCGGCCAGCCCTGCCCGTAGGTATATGGAATGTTCGTCACGGCCAGCCGTTCAAACGGAAAAGGTCCGAAGTAATTTTCAAAGACGCGCAGATCATTTCCAATCTCTGCGCCCGTGGTTTTCAACATGCTTGCCGGATCCAGATTGCCCATTGACGGCAGCGCCGCCTGCTGGCCCGGAAGCGTGGGACTGGCAAGCATTTGCACCGTGCTCAGAAAATCGTCGGGGTTGCGATTGCCGTACGCTTCCACATCAATATTCCCCACCTTGTCCGAATAAACTTTGTAATCTCCCATCGCGAATCCGGCAACGGCCTGCGGCATCGGGCTCTTCCATTTCGTCACAACCATCTTGCCATCCGTGCTTTCGCCGTCTTTATCGCCCGTGGCCACCAGCACCATTCGTTTCGGCGTGTGGAACGTCATGTCAAAATCCGCTCGCGCCGCGAATTCATTGGCAATGCTGGGATACCATCCATAACTCGGGCAGAAATAGTTTCCCTCGCCCACATGCTGGATGAAATGTTTGCCCTCGTATTGAAACGTCAGCGTCTCTTCCTGTCCTGGCGATGTCGGCTGCGGCAAAACAACGGCGACGTAGTCGCCGAAGGTCGGATAGCGATCCTTCGGCTCGCGAGGCTGAAAAAACAGCAAAGAAGCTCCATGCTCGTCCTTGACGGAAGAGACGCGCAAATTGGCGCTCAGCGAAAAGACCAGCACCCGCTCACCAGCCAACTGATATTGCAAATCCGCCGTCGTTGTCGCGCTCATGTCCGCACTGTCGGTGAGCGTGGCGTCAATCTCATACATTCTGGGCAAAAACACCTGCTTCACCAGCGGATTCTCATCCAGTTGCATCACATTCGCGTCGCCAGCAGGAAAACTCATCCATGTATCGAAAAAAAACGCAGGAGTGCCTCGCGATTCGTACCTTCCTACCGTGACTTCTTCCAATTCCAGCGCGTCGTACCTCGCCAGAATCCACCCCGCACTGTTCGTCTTCAAATCTGCGGCAAAATAAGCGGTCTTGGCGTGATCGCTCGAAAGCACGCCTTCGAAAATCCGCGGCACAATCTGCGCCGCCAAACCCTCTCGCGTCTGCTGACGGTCCTGATAGAGCTGCGCCAGCGAGTTATCGCCTGCATTTGTCCACTTGACCTGTTTTGCCACCTCTTCAAAC
>JASHYE010000401.1 GCA_030043155.1 Candidatus Acidiferrales bacterium
TGTACCAATCCGCCGCGGCGCTTGCCCCACCCCCAGGGCCAATGCTGAACGGCGTACCGATGGGCGTGGCACCGGCGCTCGTGAAGCTTGAATTGGGAATAGCATTGCCGCGCGCAGCGATGGCTGCGAGCAGCACGGTTGACAAAAGTCCGGCAAAACGCAGAATGCCCCTTCTCACGTTCACGTTTTTCCTCCTCGCTTGAACAAACTTCTTAAACTTTCCGTTCAGAGCAGCCCCGCCTCGGACGGGTAAAAAACCGTGGAACGGGTGGCCACAAACCAAGAGCGCGAATCTCACCTCGATTCACGGTGAAATCTTGCGGCAGCCACCACACTGTCGCGTATGATTGCGACCGCTGCTGGTCAGCGGGTGGGCCAACCAGCAGCGGTACCTCCACTACAACTAAACCGAACCGTGAAACCTTGAATCCGTCTGTTAACTCATGCTCGCGCAAATTTGCGGCGAATGAAACCAATTGGCAATCCCGAAGCGAGCAAGAGCAGCGTGTCGGGCTCTGGAGTTGGACTTGGCGCCGTTCCAAACGGAAGCCCGACTGTGCCGGTAACGCCTGTGATCGCCGGATCTCCGCTGTAATTGACGGTGAGGGTGCCGTTTACGCCAGTTATATCGTCGTCGAACGTGTTAAAACAAGAGGCGCCGCAAGGAGGATTCCCCAACTCCACAGCTATCGCAAAAACGCTAAAATCAAAGGTAAGGGAATCAGCGGTAGTGCTTGCTTTGAACGAGGTAATGTGGGCATCGAGTTCAAAATCGCCAACGCCGTCGACTACGTTGCTGAAGATGATATTGGGGATGCTTGTGTCGAAACTCATGGTCAGTGGGGAGCCATCCAACACACCAGCGACATAAGGGTTAGCGCTCAGGAACGAGGAGCTGATGCCTGTAAAGCTAGTTATCTGGACGGTTGCACTCCCCGTGTAGACGCCGCCGCTCACCGAAAATGATCCACTGCACGCAACCTGGCCGGTACCGCCGCAGCCGACTGTGCCGCTCGGCGACGCTTTGGCACCCACTGAAGTGAGCGCCACTGTCAGAATCAGCCCTGCA
The DNA here is from genome assembly GCA_030043155.1 of Candidatus Acidiferrales bacterium. Next base: position 1,070 of record JASHYE010000401.1, read on the forward strand.
ACTGCCGAGAAAAGTTTTCGCATAGTGAATGTCCTTGTCGTTGCCCTCTGTATTGGAATCCCCAAGCGAGCCTAACCCGCCCGCTGAACCTGCTTCTTGCAACGCGTTTGCCGCAAGTGCATGCAGAGGTTCATCCTCGCACTCAATTTTTCTCATTTGTTTCTAAACGCGATCTAAGCGCTCAACTGCAACACCATCAATGGCTAACGAACGCATCTAAACAAGTGCGACGACAAAAAACCACTTGTGCACGGAAGATTCGGTCACGACGTAAATAGATGGAACAACGGCAGTTGTCGGAAGTGTGCAAACGCTTGCGCTTCAACGCAAAACTACATCACTCTCATTCACTCGGAGAGAGCTTCACTCGCCCCTGAAAGCACTCTTCAGATAGCGCGCGGCGGCCCGATCCGTTGCCGAGTCCGGTGGAGCGATGCTCTGGGCTTGCTTGTAATGCTCAATGGCTCTCGCGCGCTTGCCCATCAGGTCATAGACCTCTCCTGCTTCAAGCGCGGCCGGCCCGGTAACGCCAGCGTTGGCGTGAGGATACTCGATGGCTTTGTCGAACGCGGCTGCAGCCGCGGCATAGTCCTTCTTGCGTCGCAAAGCCTGTCCCAGCGAGTACGCCGCGCGTTCGACGTGAGCACCGGGGAAGAAACCCTGCTCTCCAAGTTCGACAAGCCGGCGATAGGTATCAATAGCCTCATCGTGCTTTCCAGAAGCGTTTAGCAGATCGGCGCAGGCTAATCCGAAAATGAAGTTGTGCGGGAAATTGGCGTAATCGCGCCCAAGAAGAGCAAGCGCCTCATTGTAACGGCTCTCGCGAGCTAGAAATAACGCCAGGATCGTGCTTGCGTCGATGCTTTCCTCGCCTCCGCCGTCGACGGCCTGCTGAAGCAAGGCAAGCCCCTTCGTCTTGTTGCCGCGCATGTCGGCAACGAACGCAAGGCTCTTTTCCCACCACGAAAGGCTCCCAACAACGTACTGAAACGCGCCCACAACAAGCTTCGCATCGGAGTAATTTGGATCGAGTTTCAAGACGCGCTGGTCGTCATGATAAGCGCCGAGGCCCTCTCGCAATGCTCCAAGCCAGTGCTTTTCGATCACGGCTGAGTAAACGGTGGCGAGGCCGCGCGCCACGGCGCGAGCAAAAAGTGCATCCACGTCCTTGGGATTTTTCGCTAGCGCCTGATTGGCGAGTGCAATTGCCTTCTGTGAGAGGTCAGTGATCTCGGCTTTGACTTGCGGATCCAACGGAGCCGCGTTGAGCGCAAGAAACCTATTGCCCATGTATAGAGTGGCGTCGAGCTGGTCTTCGCGGTTGAGCTCCTTAGCCAGTACTCCTGCAAGCAGGTGGTTGATGACAAACGGATCGTTGGGATAGCGCTGGCGCTCCTGCTGGAACAGAGCAATCGCGCGGTCATAGTCCATGTTGTAGAAAGCCTCAAAGCCCTGGCGCGTGGCGGCATCGTTTGGCTGGACGCGAAACGGAAGCTTGGCGGCAGCGCTGTTCTGCGCGGAGCGCTCAGCAGAGCTATCCACACACCAGACGGCGGAGGCATTATTTGCTAATTGGTGCGCTACTGAGATTCCAGCGGCTTTGGCCGGCACGCCAACCGTCGCAACGGCAAGCGCACAAAAAGCTGACCTTAGAATCGGCGCGCAAGAGGGCAAGTTGACGGCTCCGCCTGAACCATAGCAAGTTTCTATGCCGGCGCTCTAGTGTACTGCGAGGCGACGTCCCAGTGGCTCCCACAAATTAGGGCCGGCGGATAGTACGCAAAACATTGCGTACCGGCGCAAGTACTTTGGTACCACATAAATGAGTCGCCCTGCCCAGTGCGCTATCCCCAGGCAGTCCGTAGACTTGGGGATGTCGAGACTGCGTGAAATGCGTGCGCCGCAGCATGGCGCAGCAGCACAGGCCCTTCAGGGTCACAGGCTGCAATGACTTGGGAGTCTCGACTGAGATTCCGAGAGGTGCAAGGAAGCAGCCATGAACGCTCGAATGCCGGGCCTGTTCAAGTTCAGCACAAAAACCGGGGCGCCACAGCCAAGCGCCCCAGCCAAGGCGCCCGCGCGTCCGGATTCCCAAACAACCCCTGACGAAGCCAAAGCGGCGATCGCAGAGATCATCGCTGACATGGCCAAGCACGAGGCGCGGAACCCGCGCGCCACCTCCTCCCCCGTCAAGCAAGAGCGGCGTCACCGTCGGCGCGTGAAAATCTCCGCTCCGGTGCGCGTCCGCCAAGTGAGCCCGCCGCGCGCGGCGGAATTCGATTTGACAATGACTTCCGACGTTTCGCGCGAAGGCATTTTGTTTGAAACATCGCGCGCCAGTTATCAGCGCGGACAGGAAGTCGCCGTGGTGTTTCCGTATCGCGCCATGCTTCCGGGCGAGCAGGCGATCGAACAGCGCGGGCAGGTCGTTCGAGTCGTGCGCGCCAGTGAGAGCCGCTTTGGCGTTGCGGTCGCTTTCCTGGAGGGTGCTCCAAAACTTGAATTCGTGGATGCGCTAGGCAATCCATTAGGGGACGATTCCGGGCACGCGAGCGAATCTGTGGCAAGCCACGCTGGCAAGAAGCCGCTGATCATCCATGTGGATGCAGACCAGCGCGTGCGCTCGCTGGTGCGCGCCGAACTGGACCTGCAAGGCTACGCGGTGGAATCGGTGCAAGATCCGAATCTGGCTCTCGCGCTTCTGCGGCATCACACACCTGTGGCATTGATCTGCGAGTCTGAACCTTTCTCGGATGCTCTGCCGGGAGGCGGAGAAATGTCCGGCTACGATCTTTGTGTCGTTATTCGCCGAAACTCGAAGTTCGCGCGAATGCCCGTGATTTTGACCACGCGCTCCGGATTGCCCAGTGACTTTGCGACGGCTCACGCGCTGGGTGCGACAGTATGCGTATCGAAACCATACGATTTGAAGCGCATCGCCAATCTGGTGCGCATGCTGGCTCCTGCTGAAACAAAGTAGTTCGTCCAATCTAAGTCCAATCCAAAAGATGTAGTCTTTGCGGCCAGCCAACGAGCAACCCTGCAAAGCGAGCGGTGCATCGCATGCGGCGACCGCGCAGCCCGGCAACTATGCAGGTCTGCTGCATGGAGTCGGTCCGAATCGTAGGGTTGCGGGTGCTCAAAATGAGCCGCTTGATGCGTTCGGGCAGCCACGTATAATGCTTGTTCGCTCGCGGCTCGCCGGAGCGCACCTGAGCCGCAGGCGACTGTATTAGCGCAGGTGGCTTCAGGCGATTGGATATGATGGGATCTGGAGGATTACGGATGGGGCGAAGGGCCTTTCTGATTGGATTTCTTGCAGCGGCATGTTTCACGGCATTCGGCTGCGGCGGAAATGGTAACCCAGTCCCGCAAATCACTTCTCTTTCACCCACTGCGGTTCCTGCCGGTGAAGGTTCATTTATCCTTTCGATTTCCGGCACGAACGTGAACAGCTCATCAACCGTAAGCTTCGGCTCAAATACCCTTACGGTTCTCACCGTTCAGATACCCCCATGCCCTTCGCAAACCAATTGCATCGACACATTGCTCGTGAGTGTTCCGGCCGATCAAGTGAGCGCGGCGGGGGCTCAACAAGTCAGCGTGACGACGGCAGGACAGACATCGAATCAGGTGGCCTTCAACGTGACCACCCCGCAGATTTTGACGATGTTTCCCACTGCGGTCCCCGCGGGAGCGCCGACCTTTCCATTGACGCTGACCGTTCAGAATGCTGCGCCGAACATGGATGTTGTCTTCGGTACGCAGGGAAATAGCAGTTCTCCCCTTGTTCCAGTTGGGCCGGTCTCGTGCAATCCGCCGACGGCGTGCACGATTGTCGTTAACGTGCCTGCGGCAAGTGTCGCAAAAGCTGGCCCGATCCAAGTGACCGCTGCGAATCCCCTGGCTACCAGTGGTGGCGTCGCAATCACAAATTTTATGGTAAGCGGCGGGGCCAGCAGCGGACAGTTCCCTATCGCTCAGTCAGCGAGTGGCGGAAAGCTGGGAAATGCTTCAAGCACGCATTCCTCTGTCTCCGATGGGGGACTCTTTGTGGCCTTCGATTCTACCGCGACGAATTTAAGCTCGATTTCAGGGAATGGCCTGTCGCAAGTTTACGTGACGCAGAACTGCTTCGGTGCGAGCTCCTGCACGTCAGGTACAACGATGATTTCAGCAAATGGAACCTCGGCGGGCGCTGGCGGCGTAAACGGCAGCGACCGCCCCTCTATTTCCGCGGACGGCAGATTCGTCGCGTTTGAGAGCGACGACACGAATCTCGTCTCTGGCGTGACGCAGGCGGTCGAGCAAATTTATCTGTACGATACCTGCAACAGCGTCTCTGGACCCGTGAAAAGCTGCACTCCGAAAATGACGCTCATCAGCGCCAATGGAAGCACTCCAGGAAATGCGCCGAGTCTCGCACCGTCAATCAGCGCGTACGGTTTGTATATCGCGTTTCAGTCTTCAGCGACGAATTTGACCGCGTCGCATGTCCCCGCCAATGTCCAGGAGGTTTACCTTTATCAGAGCTGCTCAGGGGTAGCAGGCGCCATCACCGGATGCTCAGCAGGGACGACGCTGTTTTCCAAGGGCGCGAACGGGAATGCCGGCGACGCCGATTCCGTAACGCCTTCGATCGATCCCGCCGGCCTCGCCGTGGCATTCGATTCGCTTGCGGATAACATGGTCTCCGGCATAGCTGCAAATGGCGCGAGCCAGATTTATGTGCGTTCAACCTGTCTTGAAGCGGTTCCGCTGTTGCAGTCGGGTTGCAAAACGCAAACCGTTCTGCTTTCAGGAGACGCGAGCAATCAACTCGGCGCGAGCGACAGCATCACGCCGTCTCTCACGGATAACGGCGCCCTCTTCGGTGTTTTCGCGTCCGCCGCTCCGAATTTGCTCCCGCAAACTGCAGTCGCGCAGCAAATTTTGGGCGCGCAGGTTTGTTTGACCTTGCCTACAACAGTGCCATGCACGCCGGGCCTTCGCGTGCTGTCGGTAAGTTCCAGTGGACAGCCCGGCGCGGCCGCAAGCTCCAATCCCTCCGCGGGAGGCACGCGCGTTGTCTTCACCTCTTTAGCCGGTCTGCTTTCTGGCGTAAGCGGGCAGCAAGTTTACGGTGTGCCGGCGTGCGCACCCTCATCGTGCGCGTCCTCGCCAACTCTGATTTCTGTGAACAGTTCGAAAACGCCAATTGGCGGTGACTTTGGTGCGCTCGGCGGAGGAGGGCTGGCTGCATTTTCAACTACCGGGAGTGCAGGCGCATCGGGTATCGGCGAAATTTTTCTTGCCGCGCCGTTTTAACGATCTACTGCGCAATCACCTGGGTGCGCCTCAGTCCTGTTTGCGTAGAAAATGCTTCATCAGCGAATATCCGCCTGTCACCGGAAGCAAAATAATCTGCCGCCAAGTGGTTGCGTTCTGCCGCACCTTCTCGTGCTCGCGTGAGGCGCGAATCTGCTCCTGCGCCACCATCATTGCCCCGTATTTTGCGAAGTCAACGCCGCACTTGTCGCATTTTCCGCCATGCTGCTGAGTTGACCTGCACGAAGGGCATTTGTAGAGCAGCGTCGCGTGGCACCGCACACAAAACTGTGCCGTCTCGGCATTCGCCGTTTTGCACTTGGGACATTCCATGAGTTCATTTTAATCTGTGGGCGGTTGATTATTTGCCCCATGCTCAGGTTGTGTGCATTGCGCGCGACCTGTCCCGTTGGACAGCCGCCTCTTCGATTAAACCTGATTACCCTTAGAACATCGCATACGCCAGTCAGCGGGCGTCGGTGTCGATGTGGACGTTCTTCAGTTCCTTGATTTGTGTGATTGCGATGGCGTGAGTTCCTTTTCGCTCGAATACCGCGCCAGTGGCTTGCACGTACTTTCCGACAAAGGGCATCATCTTTTCCCGTTGGTCCGAATCGGGCATGTACGCAGAGATGGGGAAATAT
>JASHYE010000402.1 GCA_030043155.1 Candidatus Acidiferrales bacterium
GGCATCATGCAGCAACAAGCCAAGCAGACCAAAAAGAATTTGACCTTTCTCTCCGCCGTAGAGATGGCGGAGGCGATTTCGAGTCGCGAAATAAAACCAACAAGTTTGGTCGAAGCCCATCTCGAACGCATTTCACGCCTGAACTCGCACCTCAACGCCTTCGTGCATCTCGATTTTGACGAAGCGCGTCGTCAAGCTGAGCAAGCCGACGCAGCCCTGAAGTCCAACGCTGCATTAGGGCCGCTGCACGGAGTGCCGCTGACAATCAAAAGCTCAATCGATGTTGCGGGGTGGCCCGGCAACTGCGGTTCGCGTCTGCGGGCTGACTATGTTGCGCAAAGCGACGCGCCCCTCGTTTCTCGCCTGCGCCGCGCTGGAGCTATCTTGCTCGGGAATACGAACGCTCCAGAGTTCCTCATGGCTTATGAAACCGACAATCGCCTTACCGGTCGCACGAATAACCCCTGGGATTTGAATCGAACGCCTGGCGGTTCAAGCGGAGGGGAAGCGGCTGCGATCGCAGCGCGGTGCTCGGCGGGAGGCGTGGGCAGCGACGGCGGCGGATCAATTCGAATACCTGCTCACTACAGCGGTATATGTGGCCTCAAGCCGAGTCCCGGGCGGATTCCTGCCACCGGACATTTTCCTGAGTCAGCCGGACCATTCGCATCCCTTGGAGTTGTCGGGCCAATGGCGCGAACCGTTGGCGATGTGAAGCTGCTCTTTGAAGTAATGGCCGGGCCGGACGATGGTGACCCCATGGCGGCGCCTGTGCCATTGCTTCCTCCACCCGAGCAGGAGGTCCGCCAATTGCGCATCGGATTTTTCGAAGATGACGGCCAGACTCCCGTGATGCAAGAAACGCGCTCTGCGGTGCGTACAGCAGCTTCTGCTCTTCGGGCCTCCGGTCACGTTGTCGACGCGTTTCTGCCGGACGAATTGCCATTAATACGCCGAATTTGGTGGAACCTTTTCGGTCGCGCCGGCCAGCTTGCATTGGGACCTTTGTACCAGGGAAGAGAAACGGAACTGAGCCCAATCTTGCAGCAGTTCATCGGAATCGTGCGCGCTGAACCGCCATTAACCGTCGACGAATTCATGGAAACGCTGCTCGACCGTGACGCTGTTCGCATCCGCTTCCTTCGCCAGATGCAACAATACCCAATCCTCCTTTGTCCCGCATGCGCGATTCCGGCGTTCATTCACGGCGAAAGAGAATGGGAAATCGATGGTCGCGCGGTCAATTACCTGGACGCGATGAGCTATTGCCAGTGGTTTAACGCGCTGGGCAATCCGGCGGTGGTGGTGCCCGTAGGACGCTCGCCCGAGGGGCTTCCGATCGGAGTGCAAGTCGTTGGCCGTCCATTCGCGGAAGAGACAGTGCTGGCGGTTGCGCGAGAGATTGAATCAAGCTGTGGCGATTGGACAGCACCGGCTCTTGCCCCGCTTGAATGAGCTCCACACAGAGACGGCTCATTAGTCGCTTAGCGGATCCTGCGGCCTAGTGACCGCCGGCGTGGAAAGCCGATGATGCGGTCGCGGACTGTGGGAAGCGCCGCGCCAGCCACGCGCGCGCTTCTTCTGGATGGTAATTGAACGGTCCAAGCCCGCCACGATAAACGATCTTTCCCTGCTCATCGATGATGTAAATGCGTTCCGGCCAACCGCCATAAATGTGATCTGCGGTATTGCTCATCGGGTCGATGGCAAGCGGGATCGGAAAATGAAAGCGCGTAACGAAATCGTTGGCGATGGCCACACGCTGTGGAAACGTGGTCGGTTGCGGATAGCAGATGTTCTCCTTAACGTTTGAGGCCATCTGCCATTCGTCCTGCGGATGCGCCTCGCGAATATAGACGGTGAGGAAATTCGCCCGGTCTTTATAGTCGTTATATATGTTGACGAGATCTCCAATCTCGCGGCGGAACGGCGGTCAAGTGTAACTGCCAAAAATCAGGACCAACGGCTTTTTGCCGATCCACTCGTGAAGATAGCGCGCCGTGTGGCCGTCGAGTCCGTAAACCCGTGCGTCTGGAGCGGGATCGCCGACATGCAAATTGCCTTCATGCCACTCCGGAAGTGCGTAGCGAAGAAAGCCGTAAACGTCGCGCGGCCCGCCCATGAAATGGGCAAGAACGAAGTATGCAGCGAGGAGCAGCACAAGAAACGCAGCGAGAACCCACTTCCAAACGGAACGCCTCTGACCCCACACGCTTTTGGTCATGCTTAGTGGAATCTAACGCCGTTGCATTGGAAGTGTCAATCGAGCCCCATTTGCCTTCAGCGGAGCCAAAATGAATTCGCTTAGCGCTCTTCTTGTTTCCGAAGATTGCAAACCGCGCGTCTCGCGCCCACAATAAAGTCATGTTCACGGAAGGCCAGCTCGTCCGCGTCAATCTCGCTGGAATCGAAGCCGGAGGCGTGCTCTTTCATGCCGCCGTCACCGACGCCGTCGGCAAAATTGTTCGTCAAACATCCACCCAGCCCTCCAAGTATCTCGTCCATCTTCTTTTTTCCTTCAAAGGCGTCAACGAAGTCGAAGTGGACGAAGACCGCATTCGCACAGGCTGAAACGCGAAGACAAAGTCTTTTCCTGTCGCGAAGTATTCTTGCGCGTGTATTCGTGTTCGGTCCGGATGCGCTACAATAGCGCACGGCTTTGAAGGTTATACGAGGTTAAATGCTCCACAAATTCGTCTTCCATAACACCAAACTGATTCCTTTCGAAGAGTCGCAACTTTCTGCAGGGCAAGCCGGCCTCTTCAATGGCTGGGGCTTGTTCACCGGCTTGCACATATTTGACGGCCTGCCTTTCGCTTTTGAGCGCCACTGGAAGCGCCTCGAAAAAGATGCCGCCCGCACGCACTGTCCGTTTCCATTTGAAGCTGCCAAAGTCCTCGGCCATTTGCACGAAGTTCTTCAGGCGAATCATGTGATCGAAGGATGCGCCCGCATTTATGTCATCTACAATCAAATCGGCCATTGGCGCGGCGATGGAGATTTTCCCAAAGTCGATCTGCTTCTCTGCAGCGCCGACTTGCCCGCTTTTCGCCAGCCTGCCCGTTTGAATCTTCGCGAACACGGCCGCCACGCCGCTTCTCCGCTCGCCGGAGTCAAAGTCACTTCCTGGCTCAATAACGTCTGGAATCTCTACGAAGCCCAGCAGGGCGGCTACGACGAAGTCGTGCTGTTGAATGAGCGCGGCGAAGTCGCCGAATGCACCTCCGCCAATATCTTTTGCGTCCACGGCGGACGCGTGCTCACTCCCGCCCTCAACTCAGGATGCCTCGAAGGAATCACGCGCAGCGTTCTGCTGGAAATCAGTTCGCGCGCGGGAATCGCATGTGAAGAGGCGGTTCTCCACTCCTCCGATTTGTTTTCTTCCGATGAAGTCTTTATCTCTTCGTCGAATCGGAATCTCCTCGCAGTCGGCGAAATTGCCGGCCATCGCTACGCGAACGCGCCCGGTCCAGTGACCAAGCGCTTGGACGACGCATTCTCCAGTTACATCCGCGAATATCTTGCGGAACATTCGCCTCGCGCGACCGCCCGCTGATTTTATGAATTCCTCTCTCTTGCGACTCAGGATCTTCGGCCTTCTTCGCGAGGAATATTTGCAGGTCCTGCAAGCGATTGCCCACGACAGCGCTGGAGCGCACGCACATCTTGAAAATTGAATCCATCGCGATTACCTGTGAATCAAAGGAAAGGGGATTTTGATGAGCGAATTAGCCAGCAAGACTTGCGTGCCATGTCGCGGCGGTGTTCCGCCCATGAAAGGCGGTGAACTCAATGGCTACCTCAATCAAGTGAAAGGATGGAAGGCCGTCAATGAGCATCACCTGACCAAGTCTTTCACGTTTCCGGATTTCAAACAGGCGCTTGCTTTCGTGAACCGAGTGGGAGCTATCGCGGAAGAACAGGGCCATCATCCCGACATTCTGCTTACGTGGGGCAAAGCCGAAGTGACCACGTGGACGCACAAGATCGACGGCCTGACCGAGAGCGATTTTATCCTCGCTGCCAAGATTGATCAACTCTGACCATTTCGCGAAATGGCCACGGCTTGGACAGCATCCGCATCCAAAAGTGGAATTTGAAAGTCGCTGGCCGTTGTCCAAGCCGGGTTCGGTAACAAAGGCGCTCTTGACATCTGCGCGGGTAATATTAAACTAACCAGTTAGTTAAATAATTCAATGTCGAGAAAAATGGATCTTCAGGAAAGCAGGACGTTTCGTTCAGTTCTTTTTCGCGCCGTAGTCGCTGCCGAAAAGCGCTGTTCGCTGGGCGCTCTGGCGCCATTTCTCGCGGCGTTTTTCCTTGCTTTGCCCGTGCCGACACTTGCGCAGCAGCCTCCGTTGCAATCTTCATCGCCAGCTTCATTGATGGTCCAGCTCAACCTGCAGCAGGCGGTGCAAATGGCGCTGAAGCAGAATCCCACTGTCCAAATCGCCGTTCTCAATCTTGCCGAAAGTCACGAGCAAAGCAACATCGCGCTTTCCCAATTGCTGCCGCAGGCCGATTTCAACATCTCCGATCGTGCGCTGCGAGAGAACATTCAAGCCTCCATCGGCCTCAGCATTCCCGGAGTGCCCACGGCCGTCGGCCCATTCCAGGTTTTCCAATTCGGCTCGGACTTCTCTGCGCCGATTTTCGATCTGTCGCTGTGGCGCGAATGGCAATCTTCCCGGAAAAATATCAGCAGCGCCGATGCGCAGCGGCTATCCGTCAGGGAACAAATCGTCCTCATGGTCGTCTCTCAGTATCTCGATTGCCTCCGCTCAGCCGCCGAGATCAGCGCCGCGCAAGCGCAAGTCGACTTGGCTCAGGCGCTCTACGATCAGGCTTCAGATATGGAAAAACACGGCGCCGCCACCAGTGTGGATGCGCTCCGCGCCAACGTGGAGCTGCAAAACGAAAAGCAGCAGTTGATCATCGCCCAAACCAACCAAAAAATCGCGCTATTCGGACTGGCAAAGCTGTTGAACATCAGCCCCACCGAACAAATCACCCTCTCGGATCAGCTCAGTTTTTTTCAAACGCCTTCGCTCGATATCAGCCAGAGCCTCGCCGATGCCTATCAGTCGCGGCCCGAGATCAAGCAGTTACTCGCCGAGCAGCAGGCCCTCAAGTATCAAAAGTCAGCCGACAGGGAATCGCGCTTGCCCGCGCTGACCTTCAGTGGAAATTACGAGCAGCAGGGAATTTCCAGCAGCACCATAATTCCCACCTATGTCTACGAAGCTGGCATTTCCTTGCCTCTTTTTACCGGCGGTCGTATTCATGCCGACATCGCGCGCGATCAGCTTGAACTCGAAAAGATCAGTCAAAACTTGCAGGACGAGAAAAATGAAATCGCTCTCGAAGTGGAAACCGCCGCTGCCCAGCTCGAATCTGCTCAGAATCAGGTGCAGGTGGCCAATCTCGGCGATGAGTTGGCCAAACAGGAAGTGCAGCAGTCCCGCGATCGATTTCAGGCTGGCGTTGCCGATAACATCGAAGTCGTCACCGCGCAAAACGCTCTGGCGCGCGCCGACGAAAATCGCATCGCTGCGCTCTATCAATATAATCAGTCTCGCGCTGAACTCGCGCGAGCCGTCGGAAGGATTGAGTCCCTTTATATAAAATGAAAGAGGTTGCTTCAATGGATGGAAGGACAACAGAAGCGGAGCCCGGAACTCAAAACGAATCTCAGAAGCCGGCGCAAAATGAGGCCGATGGACAGCCTCAGCCGCGTGCGCAAGAGCCCGGGCCGCGCAAGCCCTCGGCTTTCAAAAATCCTCGCGTACGCCGCGCTCTGCTGATCGTCGCGATCATCGTCGTCGTTGGCGGAATCCTCCTGTGGCTTCATTACCGCAATCGCGTTTCGACCGATGACGCGGAGGTTGATGGCCACATCATTCCCATTTCTTCGCAAGTGCCGGGAAGTGTTTTGAAGATTTTAGTCAACGATAACCAGGCCGTGAAAAAGGGTCAGTTGCTCGTCGAGCTCGATCCTCGCGACTATCAGGCCAAGCTCGACGATGCCAAAGGAACACTCGCTGTCGCTCAGAGCCGCGTGCAATCCGCCACCGTGAATGTTCCTCTCACGTCGGCTACCACGCGCAGCGATATAACCGGCTCCGAAGCCAGCGTCGCCGCGGCCCAATCCGCTTATGAACAGGCGCAGCTCGCGCTTGAGCAGGCTTCTACATCTCAGTTGGCCTACGCTCAAGCGAACGTCGAGAAACAAGAAGCCGCCAACCAAAAAGCGCAATCGGATCTCGCTCGCATGAAGCCTCTCGCCGCGAAATCTGAAATTTCCCAACAGGAATACGATGCCTATGTCGCCGCGGCCACGGAAGCAGAACAGGAACTGAATGCAGCTCGCCAGGATTTGGATCTTGCGAAGCAAACCATTCCTGTGCGTCAAGCTCAGGCCAACTCTGCGAAAGCCGACCTGGAAAAAGCCCGCGCCAATTTGCAAGCCTCGCAAGCCAATCAACGCCAGGTCAGGATCAGCGCCGCCAACGCCGCTTCCGCGCGTGCGAGCGTTCAAGAAGCGCAAGCGGAAGTCGAAACCGCGCAACTCAACTTAGGCTACACAGATATCGTTGCGCCGGAGGACGGTGTCGTTACAAATAAGACCGTTCAAATCGGCGAGATTGTTTCGCCAGGACAGGGCCTGATGGTTATCGTTCCGCTCGCGCGCATCTGGGTCACCGCAAATTACAAGGA
>JASHYE010000403.1 GCA_030043155.1 Candidatus Acidiferrales bacterium
AGAGTGAGCGGGGAATGAACAGGATATACAACGCTGTGCATGGAATGACTCCGGTCTTCATTTCAACCAACGGGAAAACAGCATTTCCCCTCACGACAGGCTGCCGACATACTAGCTATCGCTCGACTCGCAGGCGGCACCGCCAGAGCCAAATTGCGCTCCCAACTTTGTCTTTCTCGCTTTGCTCAAGCTATAATTTGCCGCGTTCTAGCACTGTCCTGCGGGAGTTGTCATGCGAAATAGCCTCGCCTCAACCGCACGCCTGCTTTTGGCTGCTGCCCTTTTTCTTTCGTTGGGAAGTCGATGTGGCCCGCAAGAAGTTCGGTCCTCAAAGAAGAGCGATTCACCTGCAGCGTACAAAAATCCCGATCTGCCTATCGAGAAGCGCGTAGACGATCTCGTTTCGCGAATGACGATCGAAGAGGAAGCGTCGCAGATGGGCTATGCCTCTCCGGCCATTCCACGGCTCGGCATACCTTACTACAACTGGTGGAGTGAGGGCCTTCATGGCTTCGGTCGGGCAGGACGCGCGACGGTTTTTCCGCAAGCGATCGGTGCGGCGGCCACATGGGACACGGATTTGATCCGCAAGACGGGCGAAGTGATCTCGACGGAGGGCCGCGCGAAATACGAAGAGGCGGTGGCGACGAATTATGTGGGCGCAAATCGCGGGCTGACGATCTGGTCGCCCAATATCAACATTTTTCGCGATCCACGCTGGGGACGCGGCCAGGAAACTTACGGTGAGGATCCATTTTTAACGGCGCGTCTTGGGACCGCCTTCGTCAAGGGCATCCAAGGGGATGATCCGCATTATCTCCGAGCGATCTCGACACCGAAGCATTTTGGCGTGCATAGTGGATCAGAATTGCTGCGACACATCACCGATGTCAATGTCTCACCGTACGACCTCGAGGATACCTATCTACCGGCTTTTCGCGCAACCGTAGTGGAGGGCGGGGCCGATTCAGTCATGTGCGCGTACAGTGCCGTCGATGGCCAGCCGGACTGCGCATCTGATCTGCTGCTTCGCGACCATCTGCGCGACGCGTGGCATTTTCAGGGCTACGTTGTCTCCGATTGCGGCGCCGTCAGCGATATCTGGGACAATCATCACTACGCGCCGGACAACGTCCACGCCGTCGCGCTCACCATCAAGGCTGGAACGGACCTTTCATGCGGCGATGAGTACCGCGACGTGCCAAAGGCGGTGAAAGAGGGCCTTCTGAGCAAAGATGATGTCGATCGCGCGGTGAAGCGATTGTTTACGGCACGGTTTCGGCTCGGGATGTTCGACCCTCCCGACCGTGTGCCGTACGCCAAGACGCCGCTCGGGACAATTGATTCGGCCGAGCATCGGGCGCTTGCTCTGCGGTCGGCGCGCGAGTCCATGGTGCTGCTAAAGAATGACAAAGGCATTCTCCCGCTAAGCCCGAATGTGAAAACGATTGCTGTAATCGGGCCGGAAGCGGATCTCGTTGTTGCGCTGGAGGGAAATTACAACGGCACGCCATCGAATCCGGTGACTCCGCTGCTCGGTATCGAGAGGCGATTCGGAAAACAAAACACATTGGTGTACGCCCAGGGCTCAGAACTCGTAAACGGAATGCTGGTGCCCGTTCCCGCGACTGCGCTGCGGCCATTGCGCCCCGGCGACGAAACCTCTGCGCTTGGCGGCTTGACGGGAGAATATTTCGATAACGCGAACTTCGAAGGAGCGCCGACCATGACGCGGACGGATCAGTCCATCGATTTCGATTGGGCCGGTCTCAACCCGATTCCGGCCGCGCGAACCAGCAAGTTCTCTGTCCGGTGGACGGGTACATTCAAGCCGCCGACGCCAGGCGACTATCGAATCGGCGTCGACGTGGGCGGCTGCTATCCGTGCAAGCACGCTGACAATTTCCGGTTATATCTCGACGGGAAGTTCCTGGAGGAGCGGCCCACGACGCCGGACCTCATGATTCCAGTTCGTTTTGCCGATACTGCCTCCCACAAAATTCGACTTGAGTATTCGCACAGCCGCGGGGATATGAACCGTGACCTTTCGTTCGGCGGCGACGCCGCAGGCATCACTTTGCTATGGGATCCGCCGGCAGAGGCGCTGCGCAACGAAGCTGTTGCCGCCGCCGAAAAAGCGGACGTCATTGTCGCTTGTGTGGGAATTTCGCGCGATCTCGAGAGCGAGGAGAATGCAGGGATGCGGCTCGGCGTTCCTGGGTTCTACGGCGGTGATCGAACGGATATTGCGTTGCCGCAGCCTCAGCAGGATTTGCTTAAGGCGCTGGCCGCGACGGGAAAACCTGTCATCGTCGTGCTGATGAGCGGCAGCGCAGTGGCCGTCGATCCAGACTTGGCGAGCGCGATTCTCGCAGCTTGGTATCCCGGCGAAGAAGGCGGGACGGCAATCGCTGAGACGCTTGCGGGCGATAACAATCCTGCAGGGCGTTTGCCTGTGACCTTTTATAAATCGGTGGCCGATCTTCCTCCGTTTGACGATTACTCGATGCGCGGCCGCACGTACCGTTATTTCACTGGCCAGCCTTTGTTTCCGTTCGGTTTCGGCCTGAGCTATGCGCAATTCGAGTACAGCGGGCTCAAGCTGTCGTCGACGGAGATCAATGCCGGTTCGAGCCTCGAGGTCGGCGCCGACGTGCGAAACACCAGTCAGCGTGACGGCGATGAAGTTGCGGAGTTGTACATCACGTTTCCGAGGTCTGAGAATACGCCGATTCGCGCGTTGCGCGGGTTTACGCGCGTGCGAATCCCGGCAGGCGAAACGCGGCGCATACATTTCGCTTTGCAGCCGCGCGACTTGAGCAAGGTGAACGAGGCTGGCGAGCGCATCATTGCGCCCGGCGACTACACCATCTCAGTCGGCGGAGGACAGCCCGGATCGGCGTTACCGGTCGTCGAGGGTCATTTCACGATCGCAGGCACGAAAACATTGCCAAAATAGCTCGGTTGCTCCCGCGCGAGAGATCGTGAAAAGCAATCTACAGATCAGAGAGGCTACCGCCGAATGATGGCATCTTGACTGACGTCAGAGTCCGCCGAGATCGTCGAGTCGGTCTGGAGCAGCCGAACCCCGCGAGTACCTTTTCCCGCCACGTGGATCGTTCCCGCCCGCACAGAGTTCAGAATCGCACCATTAGCATTTGTGAGCTCGACTACGGGTGTGGTCGACCCAGGGGCAACCTGCAC
>JASHYE010000404.1 GCA_030043155.1 Candidatus Acidiferrales bacterium
CGCATTCATTTCGCCCTGATCTCCGGTGTGGAACCAGCCATCGCGCAGGACCTTTGCGGTTTCCTCGGGACGGTTCCAGTAACCTGAAAAAATATTCGGCCCGCGAACGAGAATCTCCTGATTCTCGCCGAGCTTCATCTCGATTCCGGGAATCGTCGGACCCACATAGCCCGGATCAACATGCGCCGGATCGTCGAGCGTGCAAATTGCCGTAGTCTCTGTGAGTCCGTACGCTTGCAACACTGGAATTCCGAGCATAAAAAAGAATTTCTGCGTTTCCACCGAAAGCGGCGCCGAGCCGCAAATCAGCGCTTTCAGGTTTGGCCCCAGGCTCTTTCGAATCGTCGGAAAGGCCAAGCGCTTCGCGAAAGCCAGAGCAGCGCGATCCGCAAATTGCGCGCTTCCACCAGCATCTGTAAAGTAGGCGCGCTTCGCTCGCGTGAAAATCGACGCAATCCATCTGCCTTTGGCGCGAATATTCTCTTCGATTTTTCCCCGCACGCGTTCGAGCAGCGCCGGCACGTTCAGAAAATAATTCGGCGCGGCAATCTTCATTTCATCCGCAAGCTTCGTCAGATCCGTCGAAAGCGAGACGACGGTATTCCGCGAGAGAGAGGTCAGCATAGAAATCCAGGAAGCCGCAAAATTCAGAGGCGTCCAATGGAAGACCTGTTCCGGCGCGCCGACATGGCCCATCAACTGATCGAGCGCCGCGCTCGTGCGCGACAGCATGAAGGTCACGTTAGCCTCAGTCAGCACAACGCCCTTTGCTTCACCCGAAGTTCCTGACGTGTAGATGATTGTCAGCGGCCGCGAGGGATCATGTGACATGCTGATTGAAGCGGCAGGCTTGCTTTCGAAAATTTCGTCGAACAGAGTTGTCGGCGGAGCTTCCTGCAGAGCATCGAGCAGCGCACTTCCCAGTTCCGCGCCATCACAGAAGATCGCCGACGCTCCGCTGTCCCGAACCATCGCCGCGAGCTCAGCAGGCGCTTGGCGCGAATAAAGCGGCACGACAATAATCCCCTTGATCATCAGCGCCAGGTCCACCGCAATCCACCGAACGCTGTTTGGCCCAAGCAGGGCGCAACGGTCACCGGCCCGCATTCGCATTCCTCGTCCCTCGATGAATGTGACTGCTTGAGTGATCATTTGGAGGAATTCTTTGCCCGATATTCTATTAATTTCATTCCCGCGAATTTCTTGGATGACAGTCGCATTGCCGCATTCGGCCAAACGGCGCAGGATTATGGAAAGGAAATCATTCGAAGGCGAACTCATGGATCGTACGTCTCGAGAACCTTGCGAAGGTTCGGGCTCAGTGAAGGCAAGTAATCTTCCCAGTTCAGCTGCCCCTGTCGAAATGGAAATTCTGGATAGCGCTGCGCGACCATGTGCTCGAAATACATACCCATGCGCGCCATCAATTGCAAATTGCGCGCAACAGTGCGCCCGATGCCGTCGCGCACGCACTCGCGTTCGCAATACAGCCGCTTCAGCGTGACGAAGAGCCTCTCTTCGAGTTCGGCGTCGTCCACGTCGAGCAAAAGATGTTGTTGCCCGCGCTGCCGCATCAAATTGCGAATTCGTTCATCCATCGTGATGCCAAGAGAAGGCACCCCAGCGGGCATCGAAGTGACAATCGCGTGATAACGCGACGATGCCATCAAATGGCATTCCCGCAAAATGCTCACGAGTTGATACATGTCGTATTCATCCGAGCAAAATACCGGCACGCCGCCAAGATGCTCCGACACTCGCTCGCACGCGTCGCGGTCCAGCATCTCCATGCCCACGCAAATTGTGAAAACCCGCTGCTCCTTACGAAAACGATCCACGGCGCGCGCGAAAGCCGTTATATACCGCGAGTAATCCGCCTCGACTTTCCGTCCCGATCGGAAAAAGTAAATCGTGCGGTAATGACTTTTTTTGTATGCGCCTGAAATGCTTCTCGCGGCCCCTTTCAGCAACGACGCTTTCACCGGCCACCAGAAAGGATTTATCGGACACGCCACCAGCACCGGCGTCGTCCCATCCCATCCCGCATCACGCAGAACCTTTTGCCCGTACTGCGGCCCAAGCGGCTCGAAAGTCCACGCCGAATCCGTTCCCAATTCAGTGGGAATGCCCAGTTTCCCAAGCAGCGCCTGCGATTCTTCGCTCCGCGTAATCACGACGGAATTTTTGCAATATCGCCGGCAAAGTTTTTCGACCATCGGGTCCATGTGCCCGGCTTCTCCGCCGTAGCCCACCGACAACCGATTCCGCGCCGACGCCAGCCCTAGCGCGCCAATCATCATCGTGGTCAGCGCGTTCGCGAATTTGCTCTTGAACATCGAGCCTTCGCACGCCACCACGCCGTGATAATTCGGAACTTCGCGGCTCAAAAATGGGGGAAACAAATCCGGCAGTTTTACTTGAGTGCTTCCCTGAAAATATCCGCGGGTCAGCTTGAAATCCTGCGTCATTACCGCAAGATCAACGTTCCGCTCGCCAAGCACCCGTCGCACCTGACGCAGAATTTCCTCCACGCGCAGGTCCGAGCCCGTGTTGCACGCGCCGCAGTAACACGCAAAGAGCAGTCGCAGCTTTTCTCCGGGCCGCCACGTGCTGCCTCGGCCAAGCATCCACTTCAATTTCGCTGATTCGATGGACGCGGCGACCCACGCTTCCAAAATGAAATCCATCATCGCGAATTCCCCTGCGCAGCGGGTTGAGCGAGAGGCGCGTCGGCATCCCGCGGCCATTCCCGATAAGGATAAGAAAAATGGTTCTCGCGGCTGAACTTCAACAGCTCGAAACAATACTTCGAGAACGGCGCCGGCTTGCGCCCCATTTCTTTCACCACGCGTGCGTTGTCAAAAACTGTATTCCATGTGAGGTAGGGTAAGAAGACTTTGAGCAGCGTGGCCATTTTGCCCGTTTTTCCCGCGCGGTTGGAGAGAAAATTTACCATCCCCGATGTGGATTTCTCCAGCGCAGGTGCGAATGCCGGCGGGCGTTTGCCTTGTGCCGCTGCCAGCACCGCGGTTAATTCCTTATACGTTTCCGAATCCGCGCCCGAAGACAAATGATAAATCTCGTGCTCCGGCTTCTCCTTCCGATGAAGCTTCGAAATCGCATCCGCCACGTAATCCACTGGCACGATATCTACCTTGTCGTCCAGCCGGAAAGGAAGTACCGGAAGCGACGCAAGAAACACGAATGCCCTCACCATATCGAATTGATTCGTCTCAGGACGGCGGCTATCGCCCAGCACGATGCTTGGGCGAAAAATCGTCCGCGGCACATCGGGCAACAGTTCGGCAATCATATGTTCGCAGAATTTTTTCGTGCGCGCATACGGATCATAGTCTGAGCGGTCCCATTCAATCGCCGAAGCCTCCTGCACGATTTCATTCTGCCGCTGCCCCGCTACGGCGACTGTGCTGACGTGGCTGAAGCGTTCGAGCCGGTGATCTTCCTTTGCTCGCAACGCGAGCTTAATCACTTGCAGGGTTCCGCGCAGATTCACGTTCAGGCAGCTCTTTTCGGATTTGCGGTTCAGCGATGCTGCGCAGTGAATAATGGAATCCGTAGTTCGCACGAGTTCCGCGTATTGTGCCTGTTCGATCCCAAGATTTTCGCCGGTCAGATCGCCCAGGAAAATACGCATGCGCGAATTGAGAGCTGCGCGAAAATGCGCAAAGTCCATGTGCAGTTGCAAGGAACGCCAAAGGCGCTCTCGCGCTTCCTGCGGATCCTTCGCGCGGACAAGAAGATTCAAAGGTTCGGCGCATTCGCCGAGCAGGTTCGCCGCGACGTGCGCGCCGATATATCCGGTGGATCCAGTGATGAAAATAGCCACTGTGTTGGAGTCTCAGGAGGCTGCGGCGGACGCGCCTTGCGCCGGGCGGGCAGCCGGCGGTTCACCTGCCGGCGAAATTTCCCCCGAGCTTTGCGCTTCTCCGGCCCTGCCTTCGATGAGAGGATAACACCACTTCCGCAGTGCAGGGATGTGCAGATTGATCCAGTAATCCCACCAGTCGATCGAGCGGCAATCGTACCCGAACACCTCTTTCTCTTGCGGCACGAGCGCCGCGGACAATCGCTCCACGTTCATCGCCTCAAACGTGTAATCGTTATGCATAATAAACGGTTCGAATAAATCGATCAGCTTGATCACACGTTCGAGCTCGCGCTCTCGCCGCGTCAGAGGCGCAGGATTCAATCCGACGCTCGACGCCCCGCGATGAAGCGCCTGAACAATCGCTTTTTGCGCGGGAGCAGAAAGTTTTTCGTAGCGCGCTTTGGAAACAGGAATCGCATCGAACCGCGAGCGCAGCCAATGATGAAAGCCGTCCTGCGTGCGATAAAATTTCCGGTGCGCCAGACTGGTCAATTCGATTGAGCGCCGCATATTGCAGGGATTCGTCACGGAAGTCGCAAGCTGATAGAGCGGCTCGTGGCGGCGCTCGATCAGCGCGGCGCTGGCGAGCGTCATTCCGCGCGTTACTTCGTCGACGGGAATAATGTCCAGGCACTTGCGCGCATTGGTTGGGAGCTGGCGAAAATAGGTCCCCAGCAGATAAGAAAGCGATGCCGAAGTGTTGACGCCTTCGTTCCATCCGCGAAATGGCTTCGTCAACGATGTCTCGACAATCGAAGGGCGTACGATTGCGATGGGCAGGCCGACGCCGCGCTTGACAATGAGCGATTCCGCGAGTCCCTTCGTGAGCGTGTAAGTGTTCGGCCAGCCGAGCTCGCATGCGCGCCGCGTGCCTGCATCCATTAACGCCTGCCGCAGCCATCGCTTGCGATTCTTGCGAATCTGATTTTCGAGCGCCACGCCTTCCAATTTCTTTGCTGCCTCGGGCTTTTGCAGGGCCGCACGGCGCAGCTCATCCATCACGGCGGAGCCTTCTGATCTCGCTTCGGTTTGCTGAATCATCGCCTGCAGTGACAGCAGCTCGTCCTCCGCATCAAAGCCGACGATGTTCGCGGGCACATAATTCGGCGTCAACGTTTCGATCATGCGCCCGTCACGGTCCCCCGCGGCATAGCAGGTGGAAAGGTGCAGCAGCGCGGCATGATCCGTCTTGCGCAGAAATTCCAGAACGTTGACGACGGAATCGACGTTCGCGCTGAGCGCATCCCGCAGGTCAGGATTAAAATCCGTTAAGCCCGAGCTGTTGACGATCAGGTCGAGCGTCGGCGCAAGCCTTGCCACAGTTGCTTCGTCGAGACCCAGCATTGGCTTGCTCAGATCGCCGTCAAGCACCTCGATGCGCCGCGCCAGAAATTCATCCAGTCGCGCGCTATGCTTCTTTCTTAATTCTTCGAAGACCGGCGATTCTTCGATTGTTTTGCGGAAACGCGACGCGGCGCTTGTGGTACGGCGCCGCCGAACCAGGACGTAAATCTTTTCGAGATCGGGAACGTCTTCGAGCAGCGCGCAAAGCCAGACCTTCCCGATAAAACCCGTTGCGCCTGCCAGCAGAATGGATTTGGCTCGCAGAGACTCCCGCACAGAGAGCCTCCGCTCATTTGTTTCAGCGTGAAAACGAACGACCTGGACTTTATTCTTCACTGGCCGCCGCTCCGCTGGGCGGATCGCGCTATCCAAAATCTCCACCCTTGTCCCAAAACCCAGGTTCTTCGCTAGCTGCTCGCGCGGTACGCGTCCGTCTGGATTACTACCGGTAAACCGCGCCAGCGGCCCGCGCGGGCGAATCACCGGCTCAAGCAGCCGTCCGGTTGCAATTCCGTCGCGAAAATCCAGTCGGTTGCAAACGAGAAACCTCACATTGAGATACTTAGCCAACGGCACCATCACATGATCGAGCCCCTGGCTGACCAGAACAATTCCTTCTCCACTCTGTTGCGCGCGACGCAGTGCTTCGACTCCTGCTTGCTTCAACGACGGCTTCAATTGATATTCAAAATACTCTTCCCCAAGCAAATCCAGTCTGTCGCGGCTCACCCCGCGCAGGACCATATGAAGCAGCCGCGTCGCGAACGCGCGATTGGTCAAGTATGCAATCGGGCGGCCAATGGCCAAGGCAAGCATCGCGCCGCGGCGGCTCCAGCGCTCAAGAAATGTCTGCGCGTTCCAGGTGAAGAAGGCCACCGGACGAACCGCAGTAAGGTTCAGCAGACTGCCTTCAATTCTCCAAAAAGTTTGGCGAAGAGAACCTTCCGAGCCAGCGGACACGCGAAAATTGGAAGCGCCTTGGGTTTTGGATTGCGAATTCATCGAATGAACGCGGGTTTCAGAGAAGTAGAAAATAGCATTACTATTGCTGCCGAATCAAGAAGAGCAACTGTAAACATCCGCGACAGTGTAGCAGGCCAGCAAAAGCGCAAATTTGCCTGAATTCATCCCGGCACCTGTGCCCGGGATACCGAGACGATCCCCAGCACGTAAAAAACAAACATTAATCCCAGGTACAGCTTCGCGCGCGGGCGAGCGTTTTGAAATTCATGCCAGGCCAGCACTCCCCAGAGCGCCGCCACCATCGGCGAAGCTTGGCCGATAGCGTACGAAGTTGCCACGCCCGTAAAATTCGCCGCGACCAAATTGAATACCGTACCGACACCCCAGATGATTCCTCCGATGAATCCGAGCAGATGATCGCCAGCGGACGCGTGGAAAAATCCGCTGAAATTCACTGGCTCGCCATTGAGAGGGCGGCGCATCAGGTAAATGTTGAAAACGAAGCACGAGAGCAGCGCGCCGAATGTAAAGATCACGGAAGTGCTGTACGGAGTAAGCGGATGGCCCGCCGTGAGCGCACGCGTCACAAACGGCGCCCACAGGCCCATCAGAATCCCGGAAATAATGCAGACCAGAATGCTTTTGCGCGAAATGCTGCGATTGGCGTCGCCCAGAGCGGCGTAAGCTTTGCCGTCGAGAATCACCGCAATGACTGCAAAAAGCACGCCCAGCGCCAGCAGCCACGGATTCCCTTTCGGCTGCAATTCATAACTGAGAACCACGCCGACGACGAGAGCGATGCCGATAGAAACAGGAAAAGCGATGGCCAATCCCGCCATGTCGATTCCTGCGACGAGCAAGAGATTTGCGAGATTAAATACTGCGCCTCCGACAAACGCCGAAATTATATCGGAACGTGAGGCAAGACGAAGATTGGCCATGAACGCCGATGCGCCGCCGTGCAGGCTGCCCATCGTGAAAGCCAGGATGAGCGAAATTGCAAAAATTCCGACAGCGTAATCCCAGTAGAAAAGCTCGAAGCGGTAATTCTTCACGCCTTTGTACGTGTTGGCCCATGAGCCCCAGCAAATGGTGCTGACGATGACCATCAAGAGCGCGATAGAAAAACTATTTGGCGTGAACATGATTTGCGCGGATCAGCGTCACATACTTGCCGCGACGGCGGGCCGCTGCTCGCGGATGAAGGAAATGACTTCGTCGTACCTGGACATCGCGCGCGCGCCGACTTTCATGCAGCACAGCGCCGCGCAAGCATTGGCAAAAGTGCCGACGCGTTCGAGGTCCCATTTTTGCAGCAGCCCGTACGAGAGCCCTCCCATGAAAGCGTCGCCCGCACCGGTGGTATCAACCGGTTTCACACTGAATGCGGGGACGTGAACGATTTTCTCCTTGCTGGCGAGCAAGCAGCCATTTGCGCCCATGGTGATGGCCACCAGGCTGGGGCCCATTTGCAAGAGTTTTCGAGCCATCCGCTCACGATCTTCCTCACCAGTGAATTCGAGTGCGGCAGCTTTGCACGGCTTCAGAACATCGACGTATTTAAGCGCGGCCGCCAGCTCCTCTTGCGTTCCGAGATTGCATTGGCAGAAAAAATTGGGCGAAACATCAAGGTCGAAAATCACGCGGACACCGGCCTCGCGCGCAAGCTTCATGGCTTGTTCTACCGGCGTCAAGGGAAGCTGAGAAGCTTCCGTATGAAAATGTTTGGCGTCCTTAATGTGCAGAGCAAAACGCGTCAGCACTTGATGAACGGTGATTTTTCCAGTGACATTCGGAAACATGTAAATGCAGCGTTCACCTTCGGCATC
>JASHYE010000405.1 GCA_030043155.1 Candidatus Acidiferrales bacterium
GCTCTACGTTGTCCCGGGAATTTTGTTGCTTGTCGGTAAGAAAACCCGCCTCGCAGCGGCGTGGATTGGCCTGACCGTGCTCTTCATGGTCTTGGTCGTCTACGTTCCCATCGCCGTCGCGGAACGCGCCAGCCTTGAAGGCATCAACTATATGGCCGATACTCTGATGTACTGCGGCGCCATCCTTCTCCTCGCCCGCGCCATGCCTCAACAATCCCCGCAGCGCGAATCATCAGCTGATCAGCATCCGTGCGAAACCTAGTCGCTCGCCACTGTTCTTGATGTCATCCCGAACCCAGCCCGCTGCTGTTGCGGGATGGCGGTGAGGGACCTGCTGTTGCCTTTGTAGCGCAGAGCTTCGCATTTCGAAGTTCTGCGGTTTTTGCCCTTCGTGTCATCCCGAAGCCGGCTCCCCATGGCCGATGGCTTCTATCCGCCCGTCGCTTTCGGCGTAAGCGAAATTACGACGCCCTCGAGCGTCGAGCGAGCGGCCCTATCGCCAGCAGCCCGGTAGCAAGCAGTAGCAGAGAGGATGGTTCCGGCGTTGTCGCCTTCCAGTCCGTCAAGCATTCGGCCGGCTCGCCGGTTTCGAGGTCAATGCAACCAAACCCGTGCGACACATATCCATTGGCGGAACCCGGCACCATCTGCCACGAACCCGCATAGTAGCTGACGTCCAAATAGCCGATATCGCTGTCGCTGTCATCGGACTGTTCATTGAAAACAAGATTGAAAATATCCGGTCCATGGCGGAAGGTTTTCACCGAAACGGATTCCAATGTGAGCAGGAATCCAAGTCCATCCGAGCAGTCGGGAGGGCCCAAATTGCAGTCCACATAGGGCTGGATTGTAGAGCGAGTCTCAGGGTCGAACTGGAAGTTTTCCATCATGGGAACACTTACCCCCAGCGAGCAAATACTGGCCGTAGTCACGGGATTCGGGCCGCCACATCCAACCTCTAACCACGTAACGTCAATGTTCAGCGTCACAACATCCACCGGACCGGCAGAGGCCGGACGCGGCCAGACGATAAGGGCAACTATCGCAACGGCGGAAAAGACAAGCCCGCGGGAAAACCAATTAGGACGCATCGCGGCCTCCTGGATCAAACAATGGTCAAACGATTATAGCCCTGGGGAGGTGCACCAGCAGAACTTGGATCCAGCGACGAGCAATACACCCCGCATAACCGCGCCCAGCATACCACCTTCCATTCGGTTCTATTCTCTTTAGGAAAGACTTAGAGTCAAGAGCATCGTCGCCCGTCGCCCACGCCTGTATGACCGTGCCGTGAAATCGCAAACCTTTGCACCAGGAACCGCGCGGTCATACCACCGGGGACGACGGGGAACCTTTATAGCGCAGAGCTTCGCGCCGTCGCGAAGTTCTGCGGCCTTTCGCCTTTAAGGTGTCATCCTGAGCGCAGCGAAGGATCTCGCCTCGACGCCTTTGTCTTGTCATTCCGAGCCTGCCCGCTGAGGCGCGCGAGTCCCGATGCGCCTTTCATCGGGACGACGAGGAACCTGCTTCTGCCCTTCTGGGAGTGCGGTTTGTCCTGAGCAGAGCCGAAGGGCGGTCCGCAGGTCCGTCGCATAAGAGCCGCTGCCACTTTCCGCGTCCAAGAAGCGAGCCGGAATGCACTGAAATGGTGCATTTTCACCTTGGAGAAAATGCATTTTACTGGCGATTAGAAAAATGGATGTTTCTGATTTTGTGGATGTTAAGGTGATTTCTAATTCCGGAGGGGTCTGGCGATTAGAGTACTGATACTTGCTGCAGACTGCGCGCTGGAAGTTCGAGGATGGAGGTTCGTGACGGCGGCACATGGTCATTTTTCGTTAGGTGATGATGAGGAAGTCCTTTCCGCCTCCTTGGCTGGGGGCAAAAAAAATCGCCCTCGGCAGGTTGCCGAGAGTCGGACTCCGCCCGGACGACTAGTAAGTGCTTTGTTTTGTCGAGAGAGCGAATGCCGTCCGCAGAAGGCGGAGCACAAGGCTCAATCGTGGCGGCGGTCAAGCCGCTGAGAGGTATTGGAGCATATAGTAACGAGAATGTCAACAGAAAATGGAGGACGAGAAGGCAAGCCTGCTTACCGTGGTAGAGTACATCGCGTGAGACCCTTGCCTGATGTTGCAACCTCAGCATCATTTTGGGCGGCCATCGCTACTCTATGGGGTGCGGCTGGCGCATGGTTTACTTTCTTGTTGACGGCAAGAGCATCCCGTCAACAGACCTATGATGGGATTCTGAATTTAATTACCGGAATCGAAGCGGAACTTAGTTTGATTGAAAGCTGGGCGAGGGGCAGTGAGGGGGATGCGGGTTATCTGAAAACGGACGACGCGAGCGCGCTGGTACGAAAGTATCCAGATTGGTTCAACCCGGCCCGCCACATCTATACGTTTGGTTCTCCGACGTTGAACAACTTCACGAACTCGCCCTTCGTGGGGCATCTCAGGTTTCTGGTTCCCGCAATCGTCCGTTTAAGTAATTCCGTCCATCGTCTCTTTGACTTCGTAACGACAGCATACAATCCGTTCGTTGGCAGCGATCCGCATAGCTATCAGGAAGCAGCGCGAATGCTCTCCGCTGGGATGCAGCCGAAGCAGTTAGAGTCGAAAGAGCAGGTCTATGTGAATTTCGTCTTTGGGATGAACAAGACGATTCATCAGGATCTAATTGGCGGTGCAGATTCTACTGACCAGGCGTGCCTCTACAAGGCTTTCCGTAGCGCAAGGAGTGCAATCGGTGATTTCAAGAAGGATTTGCAGGTCGAGCCACCGCCTTGGTGGTATTGGATCCTGAACATTCTTGCGGCTTGCTTGATCGTAATTGGCTTCATTGAAGTTTTTCGCTGGTTTGGCCTCTGGCGTTTGCTCTGGTGACGCACTTCACGGCCTGGCTCGCCTCCGCACGTAAGCGATTACTTTTGAGGGGACAGCGGGACATGGTTGGTCAATTTCGGGCGCTTCGTGAAATGTGAAGGCGACCCTCTCCACCTCATATTCGCCCCGACCGTAGTTTGTACCCTCGCGAGTCTCCCCTGGCAGATATACAATGTCGCTGGGCCGCGGGAAGGCTGCGATCTTCTCCAGCGGGACCAAATTTATCCCAGTTCTTCGCTCCGAAAATTCGAGGCAATCCTGGCTTACGGCCTTTACCTCTCTACTCTTCTTGTAAGCTCGGTAAAGCTGGCGTGCCGTTATCCATAGGCCGACGATGCCAATCATTGTGACGATGTCTGCTGCGAAACTGAACCATTTAAGGAGTGCCATGCGGCCGAAGTTATCACATGAAGCCGCTCGAAGGCGAACATTGGGTTGTCGTGCAGGAACAGCGCCGAGACGCCGCACTCCAAAAGCGAACAGCAGATCCCTCACACCGCCTGCGGAAAGCGCAGCCGGGTTCGGGATGACAGCGTAAAACGCGATGGGGCGCATCGCGCGCGCGGGGCAAGCCCCGCCCCTACAAAGGGAAAACCCCACCCTGCAGACAGCGCAAAGGATGGGCACCCTCAAAAACGCACAGACTGAAAGCTCCTGCATGGGGGTAGTCCCCAGTACAAGGCAACGGCAAATCCCTCACACCATCGGCACAAAATGCGGATGGGTTCGGGATAACAGCATAACCTCAGAGGCTAGGGTGCTGGGCCGCCGCTAAAAATGACGGGCGAGTTTGGAGGCGTATTCGAAGGCTTCGAAAGCCACACCGTGGAAGCTTTGCCGCACAATCGCCTTCGTGAAGTCCTGAAGAAATACAATCGTTTGGAGGGGAACTAGCGATCCAGAGAAATTTCTTCCGCAGCTTACAAAATCAGCTCTGCCGCGCGTTTGCCGCACTCGGCAAATGCCCGACCTGCTCGCGCAGCGAACGGATCGAAAGCCCGCTGCGCAGCGCCGAATAAAGACCGATCAGCGCCACAGGCAGCGTCAGCCACCACCATGCGAAAAACGAAAAGCTCTTCGCCGTATTCTTGTCCACGACCATGAAAATGCTCAGTCCAAGCACACAAAAAAACTGATACGAACCAACATTGGCTGGAGCATTGGGCAATGAGACGCCGAGATTGACCAGCAGTAGTACAACGACGACGGCGATAAAGGGCAATCCGATTCCGTACGATCTCATCATCGCCCACAGCGCGAGAACCTGGCAGAAGGGCATCAGCACGGAAGTAAGCACGGCAGGATAAAAACTCGGCGAGGTTCCCATGGCGTGCAAACCGATCAGCGTGGACATCAGCTTTCCAGGAACGCGCTTCCCTCCGTGCATGCGCCGCGGGTCGCCCGCGAACCGCAGTTCGATGTAAATAATCAGTGCAACGAAAATGGCGAGCACGGCTAGGGTAACAATTCCGAGGACATCCAGAGCAGCGCGCCAGTGCGCAGGCAATGGGACGCGGAGCAATACCACCGCGAGGCCAAGCCCTGCGGTCGTCACGACAAAGTCGATTAGCCGTTCGACTAACACGGATCCGATCACGGTGACGAAAGGAAGGTCCTCGGAATTGGCGATAACGTAGGCGCGGATTGGTTCGCCCGGCCGCAGAGGGAAAATCACATTCGCAAAGAGCCCCACAAACACGGC
>JASHYE010000406.1 GCA_030043155.1 Candidatus Acidiferrales bacterium
TTCATCGATGGCGAGTTGCGGCATGGGGCCTCCTTCGAAAGAAAAAGCGGTGTCGAGCGGAAGTATAGCGCCGGCGAAGGAAATTGGGGCTGAAAAAAACGTTTCGTTCAGCATGTTAAGATGAATGGAATGAAGGTGGAAGTGACTCACATTCAAATTGCGGATGATTGCGAGCCTTTGGTAGGCAAGTCGCTCGAAGAATTGAAAGAGCTTGCTATACGCATGGGCGAACCGCTGTATCGCGGCGCGCAGATCTATCGAGCGCTTTATGTGGAGCGCGTTGGGCAAATTGAGCAAATGACGGCGTTGCCGGCGGAGATGCGTCAGAAGCTTGCTGGAAATGCGCGTGTCGGATTGCCGGAAATTGTGAGGCGGCATCGATCAGCGGATGGGACGGTGCGGTATGTGTTGCGCTGCGCTGGAGGCGGCGCGAGTGGGAGTGCGCGTCGCGGCGCGACTTCACGCGATGCCGTAATTGAAACGGTGTTCATGCCGGAGGAGAAGCGGCAGACGATTTGCGTTTCGACGCAAGAGGGCTGCGCGGTGAACTGTCAGTTCTGCCTGACGGCGACGCTGGGTCTGGTGCGGAATTTGAGCGCCGGCGAAATTGCGGGGCAGATTCTTGTCGCGCTGGAAGATAATCGCGCGGCGCTCAAGCCGCAGACGAATGTGGTGCTGATGGGACAGGGCGAGCCGCTGCTGAATTATGAAGCGGTGATGCAGGCGCTGGGAATTATTTTGGACGCAAAGGGGCTGGGGATTTCGCCGAAGCATGCGACGCTTTCGACGAGCGGAATTATTCCCGGAATCGAGCGGCTGGCGAAAGAAAAAGTGCGGCCGAAGCTGGCGATTTCGCTGAATGCGTCGAATGATGAGCAGCGCGATGCGATTATGCCGATCAATCGGAAGTATCCGATTGCGAAGCTGCTGGAGGCGTGCCGGAATTATCCGCTGCGGACGTGGGAGCATTTGACGTTTGAGTATGTACTGCTGGGAGGGTTCAACGACAGCGTGGAGGATGCGCGGCGCGTGACGAAGCTGGTGGAGAATTTGCGCGCGAAAGTGAATTTGATTCCGTGGAATCCGGGAGAATTACCGTACCGTCCGCCGGACGCGGAGAGGATCGAAGCGTTTCGCAAGACGCTGGTGGAAAAAGGGCAGCGCGCGTTTGTGCGATATTCGCGCGGGCAGGACGTGATGGCGGCCTGCGGGCAACTGGCGCTGGTGGAGAGTGCGGCGAGAGCTTGAGCTTTGCAGGAAAACACCTTTTGACGCCCAAGCGCTTGCTTCAGATTTCAACGCGCTCGATCACCATTTGCGCGGCGAAAATGAAAAGCAGCGCAAGGGTCAGCCAAATGCACTCGCTAAATGCGAGGGGCAAGTGGCCGATCTGCTGCGGGGGGAGCGGCAAATCAATCTTCCAGCGCATCTGGATTCCAGCTGCCACGCCGATCATGCCCGCCATCAGTCCAAGGCTTGCCCCAAGTCCCCATAAGCCGTTCCGCAAGATTGCCGCGAGCGCAAAGGTGAGAGCGTATGCAAAGCAAGCGTAGACAGCTCCTTCGGCAAAATTTCGAGGTGAGACGGCGCTCCAGCTCTGACCTGTCGCGTTTGTGAACGCGCTGACGCCATAGTGAGCGAGCACGCGCCATCCAACCAGGAGGTTCACGGCTGCAAAGATCAGCAATTCCGTGAAGCCAACCGCCCAGCTGACCCAGACAAAGTAGCCGCGACTGCGCGGCTTGGTGAAGAGGAAGTGCGCGGTTTTGTCCGTAAACTCCTGAATCGCGCAGATCGTCGCTAACGCATAGGCCACGGCCGAGACGAGCATTACGAACGAGTTCTGGAAAGCGAGGGAGCCGGCGTCCAGAATCGCTGTGCCGCCGTGGCTCGCGAAGGCCGTCAGGGGCATCGGCAATGCGGCGATTCCTAAGAAGACAACGAAGAACCAACGGGTGTCACGCCAGCATTTCCAGGCGTACATGGCTATTCCTTTCTCACGAGCTGCAAGAAACTTTCGCGGAGACTCAGCGGAATGCTCTGTGTAATTGTTGCTCCATTCCGCTTGAGTTCCGTCGCAAAGCCCTCCGCGT
The DNA here is from genome assembly GCA_030043155.1 of Candidatus Acidiferrales bacterium. The sequence goes on from JASHYE010000406.1 coordinate 2,094, forward strand.
CGTTCGTTACGAAATACCGGCAAGAATCTCCATCCACTTCCACGGAAACAATCTGTGGCGTTTTTCCTACCGGCAGCCCGTTCCCCGACGCAGTGATCAACCGGAAATCGTTTTTGATATCATCCAAACGCGCCTGCAAAAGCAACTTTCCGTGATCCATTACCCCCACGTACTCTGCGATCCGTTCCAGCTCCTCGAGTTGATGCGATGAGAAAAAAATCGTAGAACCTCGATCGAGGGCGTCCTCAGCCAGCATGCGCAGAAATTCCTCTGCCGTCACCGGATCGAGCGCCGTCGTCGGCTCATCCAAGATCAGAAGGTCTGCGCCTTGCGAAAGCGCCAACATTAGAAATACCTTTGTTTGATTTCCGTTCGAAAGTTTCTCGAACCGCTGCTTCATCGGGATTTCCAGCCGCTGCACACACTTTTGCACGGCTTCATCAGACCACGTTGGATAGAACCCGCGGCTGAATCGTACGAGTTCGGCTGCAGTCAGTGACGGATAGAGGGTCTTCTTTTCGCTGACGAATGCCGTGCGTTCGAAAATTGGCACGCGCTCCTTGCCCGCCTCCATTCCGAGGACGCGAGCGGAGCCGGACGTCGGCCGCGCCAGCCCTAAGACCATTTTGATCGTCGTGGTCTTGCCGGCGCCGTTGCGGCCCAGGAATCCGTAGATTGCGCCTCTCGGGACGCGCAAATTCAAATCGCGTACCGCGTGAACGTCGCCGTAGGTTTTCGTCAGGTCCGTGGTGGCGATTGCCGGCTCGCTCATTGGTGCACTCCCAATTTTTCCAACTCTTCTTGCACCATCTGCATAATCTCCTCCTCGTCCAACCCGAGTTGCGTCCCTTCCACTGCAATTTGCCGCGCATATGGCTGCAGCCGCCGCAATTTCTCTGACTTCAAGAATCGCGGCGAATGTCCCGCAACATAGGTTCCGCCACCCGGAACCGTGCCAATGACTCCTTCGCGTTCAAGTTCCTGATAGGCCCGCGCTACTGTGTTCGGATTGATGCGAAGCTCAACCGCTAACTTCCGTACCGAGGGCAACGCGTCGCCCTTCTTCAACGCACCTGCCGCAACGGCGTTTTTTACTTGCGTACCGATCTGCACGTAAACAGGCACGCCCGACGAAGCGTTCACGTGGATAAGCATACTGTATTAGTACACTAATACAGAACAAAAGTCAATGACGAGAAGGCAGCGTTTGTGCAAAGCAACAAGGGAAGGACTGCGGCGGATGATGCGATGGCGGAGAGGGGGCGGCCGGTGAGGTATTCGCGGCGACGGGTGAGCAAAGCTACTAAATAATTCCGATTACAGACATCATCCTGCCGGTTGTTCTTTCGCGGCGGTAGCTGAAAAACAAATCAGTGCGGCACGACGTGCACAAATCGCTGACCCAAATATTTTTGGACGAAACGCCGGCGTCGATGAGCAGGGCGGCGTTGGCGGCCTTCAAATCGAGATGGCAGCGAGGCGGAGGCGGCTCGTGGCCGGGAGGCATCATGGTGAGCCACGGAAGCGGATTGGGATCTTCGCCGGACGCGAGCACGTCGAAGGGGCCTTCGAACCAGGACTTCGCGTTGGGGAATTGCGCGGAAAATTCCTTCACAACCTCAGGACCGACTTCATAACAACACTGGCCGATGCTGGGGCCGATGGCGGCGAGAACGTCAGCGGGCTTAGTCGCGAATTCCATTTGCATACGGCCGAGCGTCTTTGCAGCAATGCGCGCAACCGTGCCGCGCCATCCGGAATGGATGGCAGCGACGGCGCGATGACGAGGGTCAACGAGCAAGATGGGGATACAGTCGGCGGTTTGGACGGCGAGGAGTAGATTGGGCGAGGAAGTGGCCAAGGCGTCGCCTTTCGGCGGCTCGACGGGCGGCGAGGAGATTACGTGCGCGATGTCCGAGTGGATTTGGCGAAGCGTGACGAGAGGTGTTTCAGCAGCTCCCAAAGCGCGCGTGAAGCGGCGGCGGTTTTCGTCGACGCGCTCGCGAAGGTCCCAGTCGGTATAGCCGAGATTCAGAACTTTTTCACTGTGCGAGTGACGCGGATTGCGCGAATCGAGAACGCTGACGCCGCCCGGTCGAGAACTGAAGCCGTGAGCGAGCCAGTCGATTTGAGTGAGTGGAGCGCATTCGAGAATTTTCAGGCCCGCTGAGTTGCGAAAACGCCAAGGAGAGGCGAGCGATTTCGCGGCGGCGCGGCGATTCGGAGTTCGCGATTTGACTTTGGCTGTTGAGGACATGCGCACTCCGAATCCGGAGCGCTTCCATTATAATGCACGCGGGCCGAGAGTCTGGCGCGAGACTCGAGAGAAAGGAAATGGCCAGTTTGAATTTTGAGCCGGTTCCCCCAAGCTCGACTAGCCGTCGACCTGGGAGGCCCCTTCTTTGTGTCACGATCAAGAAAATTCGAACTGACCCGCCACCGAGAGAAGACATGATTGTTGGAATGGGCGCGGACATTGCGGAAATTGACCGCGTGGAGGAAGCGATTGCGAGATTTGGTGCCGCGTTCATCGAGCGTGTGTTCACGGACACCGAGGCGCGCTACTGCGAGCGGCACAAGTCGAAATTCGAGCGCTACGCGGCGCGATTTGCGGCAAAAGAAGCAGCGATGAAGGCGCTGGGAACGGGTTGGAAGCGCGGCGTGCGCTGGCGCGACATCGAAGTGCGGAATGAGCCGAGCGGCAAGCCGGGGATTCATCTTACGGGTGCAGCAGCAGAACATGCGGAGCGGATCGGCGCGCGGCATTTTCATTTGTCGATTACGCACAGCGGGAACGTGGCGTTTGCGCAGGTGAT
>JASHYE010000407.1 GCA_030043155.1 Candidatus Acidiferrales bacterium
GACGGAATGAGGATCCGTTGTGTATACGGCGATGCCGAGGTGTGTAAGTGCATCGACGGTCTTGGCGAAATTGATCGAGGTGGTCGCCAGCACAAGATCGGGCTTAGCGCCAACAACGGCTTCAAGGCTGGGATTCACGGGCATGCCGATGCTCGGCTTAGTTTTCGCGGGTGCTGGGTGATCGCTGTACTCCGAGACACCGACAAGCCTGTCTTCTGCGCCGAGCGCATAAATGATTTCGGTCAAGTTGGGCGCGAGCGTGACGATGCGGCGCACCTGCAAAGGCACGGCGACGCGGCGGCCGACTTCGTCGGTCACCGTGCGAGTTTCTTTTGGGAGTTGCGTTTGTGCGCGCGCAGCGACTCCGCTGGCGAGAATGCAAATCAGCGCGCATGCGCCGCACGCGAGTCCGAGTTTGTTAGGTGTCTTCATTTAGCTACAGTCGAGCTCCAGCGATCTCCAGCAATAAAAAAAGCCCCACGAGAACGCATGGGGCGTTTCACCGCACTCTTTCTCGCGAAGAGTGGCAGACTTTGCGCGGCTCGCGCAAGTTTCCTGACTTTCGGCGCTCGGAAAATTTCGCTTGCCTAATTGCCGCGGCGTTGCGACTCCCGATTGTATGGCGCTGCTCCGCTTTGCGCGGCCCTTCCCAGCCCGATCCATCGGGCCAGTGAGGATTTCTCGAATCGGCAGCGCCGGCCGATCACAGTGGCGGGACCGTGGCCGATTTTCACGGCCTTCCTTAGAAGCATCCCGCGAGCCGGCTGAATTTTTCGATTCCGAGTCTATGCGCAACCGCGCAGCGAGTCAAACGAGTTGACTCCGTGATCGCGTCAGCGATTCTTCCATTTCGGCGAGCGCTTTTCGGCGATGGCGCGCAAACCTTCGCTGGAATCTTCGAGAGCGGAAAGCTCGTTGAGAAAGACGGCCATGGAGTGCTTGACGCCGTCGCGCAAGGAAAGGCCCATGGAGCCGAGGATCGCTTTTTTTGCCATGGTAAGGACAGGGCCGGAGTGCGCGGTGACCTGAGCGCTCATTTCCTTGACCGTGGCCGCGAGCTTGTCGTCGCTGACGACGCGATTGACGAGCCCCAAAGAAAGGGCGCGCTCGGCGCTGATGACCTCGCCAGTGAGGACAAGTTCCAGCGCGCGCTTCGGTCCGACAATAAAAGGAAGAATAGCGGCGCCGAGCGGCGGGAAGACCCCGAGCTTGATTTCAGGCTGAGCGAATTTGGCGCGCGGCGTGGCGACGACGAGATCGCCGAGAGCAGCGAGTTCCGCGCCTCCGCCGAATGCAGGGCCGTTCACGACAACGAGCAGCGGTTTGGCCGTGTCGAGCATGGCGGCGAAAGCGCGCTGAAAAGCGTCGAGAACCTGGAAGGCGCGGCGAGGAGTGTATTCGCCGAGTTCGATGCCGCCGCAGAAAGATTGCACCGCGGAATCGAGGATGATGAGTTTTACGTCGCCGCGGCCTTCGAGAGAATCGATGCCGGAGGCCAGTTCGGCGAGCATGCGCTCATTGAGCATGTTGTGCTCGGGGCGATCAAGAGTGAGGCGAGCCACTTCGTCTTCGATGCGGAAGCGAATGAAGCGAAATTCCTCCGGCTTGGGCCTCTCCGCAGAGACATTTCCGCCAAGGACGACACGAGAAGGTTTGGGCTCAACGACACGCATGGAATTCCTCCCAAGTTGATGAAAAGGTTCTACAAATAATCCTACTCTGGAAGTGACTGAGGATTAAGCATGGGTTTCGAGAGCGATGCGGAAGGCGTAAACCGTACTTTTGCACAGTGAGGTGTGGAATTCGAGCAGCGAGTGGCATTGACTCGCTGTTTGCATCGATGGAGAATGCGCCGCACATAAGCGCTGCACGAAATTGCGCGGGGCATTCAAGTGTGTTGCCAACTTTAGATTTGGCAAATTTGCATTGCGCGGACCTGCGCGCAGTGCGAAACTGTTGAGGCGAAATTAAGGCGAATATGGCTGCATCCACACAAAGCGCTCTCGAACGCCCGTTGCCGTACAACGCGGAAGCGGAACGCAGTGTGCTGGGCGCGATTCTGCTGGATAACCACAGCCTCAACGTTGCGGTGGAAAAAATCAAAACGCAGGATTTCTTTCTGGACCAGCACCGGAGAATTTTCGAGCGCTTTGTGGAGCTGGCGGAGGCGCAGCAGCCGATTGATCTGGTGACGCTGACGGAATGTCTCCATCGCCATGGAGAGCTCGAAGCAGCGGGCGGCCCGGCGTACTTGGCGCAGTTGATGGATGGACTGCCGCGCGTGACGAACGTCGAGCATTATTCACGCATCGTCAAAGAGAAATCGGTTTTGCGGCAGTTGATTCACACGGCGGATTTGATCCAGCAGCGGGCGCTCGATGCAGACGAAGATGCGGACGCCATTCTGGACAAGGCGGAGTCGGATATTTTTCAGGTGGCGGAGGAGCGCGTTCGCGCCGGATTGATCGGTGTGAAAGAACTGGTGAAGGAGAATTATGGCCGCCTCGAAAAAATGATGGAGGAAGGTCGGCGGCTGACGGGCGTGTCGACGGGCTATTTGAATTTGGACAATGACACAGCCGGCTTGCAGCCGGGCGAACTGATTATTCTGGCGGCGCGGCCTTCGATGGGGAAAACTTCGCTGGCGCTGAATATTGCCGAAAATGTGGCGCTGTCGGATGAGCCGCGTCCGGTGGCGATTTTCAGCCTGGAAATGTCGAAGGAATCGCTGCTGCTGAGGCTGCTGGCGTCGATGGGCCGCGTGGACGCGCACAAATTCCGCAGCGGTCATTTGGGGCACGAGGACTGGAAGAAGATTAGCGGCGTGCTGGCGCGGCTCGGTGACGCACCGCTGTGGATCGACGATTCCGCTTCGTCCACGGTGATGGAGATGGGCGCGAAAGCGCGAAGATTGAAACGCGACAAGGGATTGGATCTGCTGATTGTGGACTACCTGCAACTGATCGCGGCGCGCGGGCGGTTTGGGAATCGCAACGAAGAAGTCTCAAGCATTTCGCGCGCATTGAAGGGGCTGGCGAAAGAATTGAAGATCCCGGTGCTGGTGCTGAGCCAGTTGACGCGAGCGCC
>JASHYE010000408.1 GCA_030043155.1 Candidatus Acidiferrales bacterium
ACACGAACACCAGCGACAATTCGGCTGCAGTGCTCGTCGACGGACGCACCAACGGCGGCGTTGATCTGCTTTTCATCGACGACTTCGACGCAGAGAGCGGCGGGATCAAATTTTATGCCGGCAATAACGGCGGAAGCCTGAACGTCACACATCTCACAACCGAAGGCCAAAACGGCGAGCCGGCAGTTTGGTTCGCAGCAACTGGCGGGGGCGGCGATGATAACGTGGTGGGCACGATAAATAAGGTAGTAGTTTCCGACGCGACGGCAAATTCGCCTGGAGTCGAAGTCGATGTTCCCGGTACCGGTATCATTGCAAATGACGTTCAGGGACAGGGCGTGAATCTCGTCGGCCCGATGAACACCGGCGCGCAATATCAGAACAATTTACAGAATCAAGCGATTTCGCCGCAGCGATACGGACAAACTGGTTCCGTCTACGGCTGGAGTTATGGCAAACGGGACGACTCGCAGCGCAATAGCGCACTTACAACCGTACGATTCACGAATCAAGTGAGCGGTTCAGCGTGCTCTTCTTGGGTGCTGCAACCCAGCTCAGGTACGCTAACGTGCTCTGGGATTGCCGATCCTTTTGGCGGAACGAATGCTGGTCAAGCCTCCACGACAAATAGCGGAACCTACGGCTTACGATTTCTTCCGGGTTCCAGTGGTGTAGATTCGGTGAACCTGACGGTTGGCGAGTACATCATCGGGGGCGTCTGGACACGATCGGTAACAGCCGATGGTTACCCGAACAGCGCTCAAACCGCAGTGGACGTTGGAATCAGCGGTACAGGATTTACCGCGGTGGGAGGTTGCGATGGCGATTCCGTGCTGGGTGACGGCCAGTGGACGTGGAATCGTTGCATCTACAAAGTCACAGCGGTTGGCACCAATCCGGCATTGGTCGAGTTTGAGGCGCAGTTCGATTCCAATCACACCATTCAGGTCTATGCTCCTGTAATGAACTTTATTCCCGCAGGGGCGCTGAGCGACAACGAAGCATACGCCTACGAAAACGCTCTGAAGACTTACGACACGCTCTGTGCCGTAGGCTCCGCGTGCGGTATGGAATTTAATCCCATCGAATCGCCGGTGTTTGAAACTGAATCCACGAATCCCGCCCAATCGGGAATTTTCCGGCTCGCGGATGGCGATGCGATAGCCTGGCGCAATCACGCCGACTCAGCGGATGTGTTACTCTCGAAAAACTCCAGCGACCAGCTCGTCGCGCCGCCCTTCGCTTCTCCGACTTTCTTTTCGCCGATTATCGATTCGTCTTCCGGCGCGAGCGGCCTGACCTTTCGCAACAGCGGCTCGACGGTGTGGACCGCTAATGCCAGCAGCTCCTCGCTCAGCTTCAACTTCAACGCACATTTGGGAGAAACTTCCGTGAAGCTGGCTCCATTTGGCGGCGAATCGTACGCGGGGTTGCTCGACAATTACGGCATGGCTGCAGGATTCGTGTCGGCTGCAGAGTCCGGGGGCACCATTTCGTTTGACGCGGGGCTCGCCAACACCTTTGAGGTGATGCTCAACGCCAATGCCACTTCCACGACGCTGAGCAATGCGCAAGCCGGCCAATGGCTGAACATTATTGTTTGCCAGCCAGCGAGCGGTGGACCATACACATTTGCATGGCCTTCGAATGTACGCGGCGGGATGACCATAGGCACTACGGCGGGGAAGTGCAGCGCGCAGAATTTTGTGTTCGACGGCACGAGCGCGTTTGCTGTCTCCCTCGGCGCCACAAACGAATGAGTCACAACGCGTCACCCTGCCTTTCAGTTGCCGCTAGCCATTGTCTCCTGGAGGTTTTCACGCATGCCAGTCATTTCCACCACCGCTTACGATCAAGCGGAAGACGCGCTGAATCTCGCGCGTTCGCTCGCCAATGACGCCGCGGGTGCGGTTTTTTCCGATGCGGTCCTGATGCCGTTTCTCAACTCGGCCTATCGCGCCCTGCAGCGGCAGCTTGCCGAATCGGGCGTATCCGTCCTCATCGCGCAGATTGATCTCGACTTGCCGCTGACGAACGGCGTCACGCCAACGGCATTGAACGACGGCTCCTCGCCGCAGCTTCCGACGGATTTGCTCGCGCCGCACCAACTCTGGGAACAGGCTACCGGCTCGAGCGACATTTTCACCCCCATGGAAAAAATCACAGGCGGCCTGCCGAATTTCCAACCGAGCAGTTATCTGCGGATGTGGGAATGGATTACGGACAGCATTCAGCTCATCGGCGCAACACAGGAAATCACCGTGCGATTGCGATACGAAAAATCGCTGCCCGCGCTTGTGCTCGGCACTGATCCGATTCAAATCCGCTCGTCGTTGGATCCCCTCGGGTACGCTGTCGCTGGGATGGCGGCGCGATCGCGCGGCGCGCAGGCTCTTGCCGCAGACATGCTGTCACTTGCCGAAGCGGGTGCGACGGAACTCATCGAGCGGTACGTGCGGCCTGAGCAGTTCAAGGGGCGCCGCCGCAGGCCCTACGGTTACCGCTCGCGAATCATTTACTTGTAGAGGCCTGTTAAAGGGTGCCTTTTGGCAGAGGGAGCAGGTAGTTCGCCTTGACAGCTAACAACCTACAGCTGCGGTTCTGATTGACTGATTTCTCAGTCAACGTTCAGGGTTAGGGTAATCGAGCGGCTCGCGTTCTGCGCGGTGCCTGTAACGACAAAAGGGAAGCTGCCCGACGGCGTTTCATTTGGATTCACTGAGGAGTTGTTTCCGCATCCGCCCGCCGCCGCAAACGCCAGCAACGCGAAAGCAATTGCCGCGAATCGCACACGGCGCGTGGGACGCGCACCCGCAAGTTCGCTCTGGGCATCCGGCGCAATCGCGTGCCGGATTCGCCAGCCGCATACCGTGAGCAGCAGCGCGAGACATCCGAACAGTGTAAGAAGA
>JASHYE010000409.1 GCA_030043155.1 Candidatus Acidiferrales bacterium
GGCTCGGAATCCTCGTCTTCTTCTTCGGCTTCCTGCTCTTTTTTCGCTGGAGTTGCGACCGGGTCGCCAAAACCGGTAGCCAGCTCATCTGTTTCGGGGTAGTCCTCCACGGGAGTTGCTGTTGGGGACTCGCGGGCCGGGGGAGGCGGGATCACCGGCATTACGGGCGGAGCAGCCTCGACCGGCGCAGGAGGAGCCTCTTCAACCGGAGGCTCTATTTTCAGCAGTGAACTCACCATGGTGATCAGAGGCTCTGGGGGCACAAAGGGCTTCTTGAGAACGCCATTCGCGCCTACGCGCTGGGCCTCTTTTTCATCGAGGGGATCGAAAGCGCCGACGAGGAGAATCACAGGAGTTTCGGCGAACTGCGGGTCCTGCTTCACAAACTCGCAAACTTCATATCCGTTCCGCACCGGCATGAAAACATCCGCCAAAACCACATCTGGATGTACCTCTGGAACCTTGCGGCAGGCTGCCTCGCCATTTCCGACGGCAACGACATGAATGCCCTTTTCCTTGAAGACGAGGGACACCATCTTCTGGATGTTGCTGTTGTCGTCGGCAACCAGGATTGTCGGCACAGTTAGCCCTCAGGGACGCTGCGGCCCGCTGCGGAGCGGAAGAAGCCGCGTAGCTATTGGAGCATCGCCATAGGGGCGAGTCAATGAAATCGGCGGAGGCGCGTGCCTCAGATGTAAGCAGGGGTTTGCGGCTTAAAAAGGCAGGATTTTGTGAATACCCTTCTTTTTCTTGCTGGTAGACTCTGTCTTCTTGTCAGCCTTGGGAGTTTTCTGTTTTTTTGACTTTTTTGCCGTGGAGTTAGATGCGCTGGGAGCTTTCGGTTTGGAAGCTGCTTTCTTCGCGGTGACCGGCGGGTTCATCTTCAACTCCTCGGCGGCGTTGAGGTCCGTTTCGGTTTGAGGATGTTTCGCTCCCGGGTCAGGTATAGAAGCTGTGGTGTTTCCTGCCGACGCCGCTCCTACCGTGGTGGCGGTGGGAGGATCAACCTCTGAGATCGTCGCCCCGCCCGAGTTGCTGGAAGACTCTGTGGGAGGGACCGTTTCCGTCGTAGCTGTGGCGGCAGTTTCCCCTGAAGACGCGTCCGCCGCTGAGCCGACCGCTACGCTGGAGCTAGTGCTGGGGTTAGCGTTTGCCTGCAGCGTATCTTGTGACCCGTTCATTTCTCCCGGCGGATTCAAATCCGGCTCGCCCGTTCGCGCTGCCGCCGAAACGTCCGGCGAGCTCTTTACGATTCCAAGCGCCCGATGCAACATGCCCGGATGATCACGAGCAAGCTTCTCTTCGTATTGAGCGCGTGCGAGCGCCTGAGGGTCAGGAGCAGGAATTTTTAAGCCATCTTCCATCAATTGGCGCTTTGCATCCGCTGCCAGCGGAGACAAGGGATAATTCTTCAGGAGATTTGCGTATGCAAGGTCAGACGCCGCCCGCCATTTTGCACGCTCCTGCTCGTTTTTCGAGCCGCGTGCCGCGCGCCGGTAAATATCGCCAAGCATCCAGGTCGCGCGGTCGGCCTCGCTGAAGAGAGGATAGCGGCCGATCACTTCCGCCAAGCGTGCGCCCGATGCGCGATAGTCTCCCTTCAAATAATAGAACCGCGCCACATCGAAGTCGCCTGCCGCCAAAATTTCCTGCACTTCGCGCAGCCGCTGCTCCGCCTCCGGCGCCAAATTGCTCTTTGGGTACTTCAACAAAAATGTCTGGAATTCCTGCTCCGCAAGCCCCGCCTGGGTAGTGTCGCGATCCGCCTTTTCCATCATGCGGTAGTGCGCCATCCCGACTTGCATCTGCGCATACGCCGCATCGTCAAGAAAGGGGAAGAAAGTGATGTAGTCCTTGTATTCTGCAACTGCCTGAGTCAGGCCCTCGACGCCGCCTTCCTTGTAATAGGAGTCCGCGACCGCCAGTTTCGCTTTGGCCAAATACTCGCTATCGGGATAGCTGTTGATAAGGGCTTGCAAGCTCAGGCGCGCTTCCGTGAATCGGCCATGCTCATAATCATTCAGCGCGCGGTCATAGAGGACTTTATCCGGCTCCACGTTGCCGGCGCTCGGCCCTTTCGATGCGGCATTCTTGGATCCGCAACCGATTAGGAGAAGTGACAAGAACACCGCAGCAGCAAGCAAGGTGGGAATTTGTCGCGTCAGTCGATTCATTAAACCCTTTGCGACGTCGCCTCGGTTGCAAACTGGCGCATCTGGCGCACAGCCGCTCCCGGGCTCGTCGTGTGAAAAATCGAAGTTCCAGCGATCAGGCTGTCGCAACCCGCAGCAGCAAGTTCGCCTGCATTTTCCAGCGTAACGCCCCCATCGACCGCAATTCGGAAGCCGTAATTATAGCGCGAGCGCAACTCGTGCAACTCACGAATTTTTCCGTACATCTGCGGGATGAATTTTTGTCCCCCGAAACCCGGATTGACGGTCATCGCCAGCACTGCTTCCACGCGATCCAAGATCTCTTTCAGGGTTGAAACCGGCGTAGCTGGATTCAAAACGACGGCCGCTTCGCAATTCTCTTCGTGAATCAATGCCACGACGCGGTCAAGATGCGGCGTAGCTTCCTGGTGCACGAAAATTCGATGTGCCCCGGCCCTCGCGAACGCCTGCACAAACTCCCCCGGGCGTTCAATCATCAGATGCACATGCAGCGGCAGGCGGGTTGCCTTGCTCAGCGACTCAACAATCGGCACGCCGATGGAGATATTTGGCACGAAGTGCCCATCCATGACGTCAACATGGACGGCCGATGCTCCTGCTTCTTCGACAGCCTTGATTTCCTCTCCGAGTATCGTGAAGTCTGCGGCTAGAATTGACGGAGTGATCTCGATAGGGAAGCGGTTCATGGATATTCGCGATTGTAGCCCAAGGGCCGCTATTGCGCTACCTGCAGTTCGACACTTTCTCCCGCTTGTACGCGCGCCCCTCGCAAAGGCAGTTGCGAAGTAACCGTACCCAGCGGTTTGCCCGTCAATGGCAGAGGTGTGATCTTGTCGAGCTTCAATCCTGCCGCTTCCAGCCGCTGCTCAGCTTCCGCTGCCGGCAAGCCCTCAAGCGCCGGCATGACGTACGCAACTTCCGGCGCGCCCATCGATAGCAGCATGTCGATGTGCGGGCTGGTCGCGTTCGTTGAACCGGCGGGCGGGTTCTGCTGCAGCACAAAATCGGGAGCGAATCCCGCCAGATGGACGCTGGAAATTTC
>JASHYE010000410.1 GCA_030043155.1 Candidatus Acidiferrales bacterium
AATTGCACATCCGACTGCGTGAACGCATTGGCCTTGTCGGAATCCGCTTCCAGTGTGCCCACCACATTTCCGCTGCCATCAATGATCGGCGCAATGATTTCCGCGCGCGTCGTCGAGAACGCCACCAGGTAACGCGAATCTTTCAGCACATCATTGACCAGCTCAGCCTTGCGCGCTTTCACCACGTCGCGCGTGATGCCGCGCGTCAGCGGAAAGCTCAGAAATGCAGGCGCTTCCGTGCCAGTCCACGCCACCGCACGCGCTTCGTCTCCGGAAATTTCGAAAATACCCGCCCAGTAGCAGTTGCAAGCTCCGCGAATCATTTCCGCGGCGCGTTTCGCGCGCGCTGATGCATCTCCTGTGGCTGAAGCGGCCGCAGCAATTTCATTGAGAAGCCTGAGGTCAAGATTTGGTGTCATGGGTCCTCTCTAGAATCGAGAATATCGCATGAAAACTCGTCACAATCTATTTCGCGCGTTGGCCGATAGCCACGAATCGGCCTTTGCCGCGCGCCAGCACTTTTCCCTCAACGTTGCGAATTTCGCCGCGATGCATCAAATTGCGGCCCTCGCGCGAAACTTCCTGCGCCTCCACGACAATATCTTCGCCGATCGGCACCGGCCGGAGATATTCCACAGAAAGTTCCGCCGTCACGGCGCGTACATCATGAAAGCGGTTGAGCTTGCCCATCGCTTCATCGAGCAGCACCGCGATAATTCCGCCATGCAGCACGCGATTGCTTCCTTGATATTCCGGCCCCAAGCGAAAGCGGCCCGTGATTTTTCGCGTCTCGTGATCCTGCTCGAATGTCAGCTTCATCCCGCGCGGATTGTCCGCGCCGCATCCAAAACACGGATTATCACCCTTGGGCTTCAGAATTTCGATGCTCATGCGCGTCTATAGTTGATAGTTGAGGCTAGAAAGTAAAGAGGAAAAACCAGCCTAGTCTGGGAATTTCGTCCGGCGTCGCCTGTAGATAAGTAAAGTTCCCTTCCGCTTCGCGCTGCTTTCTGCGCAAAGTGTTTAGTTTTTGGGTCTTCGCAGTTCGCTAGCCACTAGCCACTCGTCACTAGCCACTGCTCTTATCACTCGTACCTGAGCGCTTCCATCGGCTCCACTCTCATCGCCCGCCGCGCTGGAATCCAGCACGCCGCTAACGCGATGAAAATGAGCAGGGCAGCAACGGCGACGAATGTCAATGGATCGCTCACGCCGACTCCATAAAGTAAATGAGAAAAACTGACAAGCACTCGTGTCAGAATTAGCGCGGCTGTTGCACCGATGATAAGACCCGCAATCGCCAGCCGCAGCCCTTGCCCGATGATCATTCTCAAAATGTTATTCCTCTCCGCGCCGAGCGCCATGCGAATCCCGATTTCATGCGTGCGCTGCGTCACGGAATACGAAATCACGCCGTAAATGCCGATCGACGCCAGCACCAGCGCCAATCCGGCAAACGCTCCAAGCAGAATCATCGGAAAGCGCTGGGACGACATCGATTCAGAGGCAATCTGTTGCATGGTTTCAACGTTATAGACAGTTTGGTCGCCTGCGCCGTAAACGACGCTCTGAATCAAAGGCATTACGGCTGCAGCATCCAGCCGCGTGCGCACCACGAGGCTGATGCCGTGGTAACCGATGGGCCACCACTCATCGGGAACCTGGTAAAGCGGATAGTAACTCTCCGCGCGAGTGTATCCGGCGGGTTCGTCCAATCCGAAATGCTTGACGTGGCCCACAACGCCAACAATCGTGCACGGTCCAAACGGCGGAGTCCAACCATAAGTGAGTGTCTGCCCGATGGGATTTTTGCCTTTGAAATACATCTGTGCAAAATCACTATCGATCACTCCCACGCACGGAGATTTTGTGGTGTCCTCAGTCGTGAAAAAGCGCCCGCTCAACAATGGTATGCCCATGGCACGGAGATAATCCGGCCCCGTGTTGAACACCATCATGCGGGGCGCGTTCTGAACGACCGCCGGTTTTTGCGAGTTGATCCAGAAGGGCGCGTCGTTGTCATCGCTAGTGAGCGGAACGCTCATAGTAAAGTCCACGGCTTGCACGCCGGGAATCGCGTGAATGCGCTCCAGCAACTGCTGGAAGCCAGCGCGGATCGACGCTCCTGTTTTGGTGGCGGAAGGTGAAAGCCCAACGTTGAAGGCAATGATGTGATGCGTGTCAAAGCCGGGATTGGTCTCCCACAAATGGCGAATGGTGCGGAAAAGGAGGCCAGCGCCAACCAGCAAAATCAAAGTCAGCGCCATTTGCACGATCACCAGCGTGCTTTGCGCGCGATGATGCGCAGCGGTGGAACCGCGCCCGCCTTCCTTGAGCGAATCTTGCACATCCGACCCTGAGCTTTTCAGCCCGGGCGCGAGGCCAAACAGAACTCCTACGGCAAGCGAAATCCCCAGCGTAAACAGCAATACGTAGGCATTCAGACCGATATTGTATGTCCGCGGCAGACTGTCTGGCGTTGTTGCCAGCACAAGGCCAATACAGCCTTTCGCAAATAGCAGACCTAATGCTCCTCCCGCGAGCGAAAGTAAAACGCTTTCAGTGACGAGCTGCCCGACAATGCGAGCGCGGCTTGCGCCAAGCGCCAGCCGGATAGCAAACTCGCG
>JASHYE010000411.1 GCA_030043155.1 Candidatus Acidiferrales bacterium
CGAGGACGCGACATTTGTGGCGCGGTGACGGCCCTGATGACGGGCGAAGCGTATGCGCAATCAGCGCGAATCTCAGAGCGGCTGGGAGCTTTCCCGCGTTATCCGGAGAACCGCGAACCGATGCTCGACGTAATGCGCATGCATCGCGACGCGCTTCGGCCGATCAAGGAAGAAAATGTGCAGCCGCAGCTTCTTCGCGCGGCACGTGAATCGTGGGATAACGCAGTGGATTTGGGCGAGAAGTTCGGTTATCGCAATTCTCAGGTCTCGGTGCTCGCTCCGACGGGGACCATCGGCTTCATGATGGATTGCGATACCACGGGAATCGAGCCGGATTTGGCGCTGGTGAAACATAAGCGGCTGGTCGGCGGAGGCGTGATCAAAATCGTGAATAACACCGTGCCCTTGGCGCTTATGCGGCTTGGATATTCGGATGTGCAGACTTCGCTGATTGTGGATTGGATCGATCAGCACGGCACGATTGAGGGCGCGCCGGCGCTGCGACCGGAGGATTTGCCGGTTTTCGATTGCTCGCTGGCAACGAATGGTGGACGGTCGATTGCGTGGCGCGGGCATTTGCAAATGATGGCCGCGGCGCAGCCGTTCCTGTCGGGTGCGATCTCGAAGACGATCAACATGCCAGAAGAATCGACGGTTGAAGATGTGATGCAGGCGTATATCGAATCGTGGAAGCTAGGGCTGAAGGCCGTGGCGATTTACCGCGACAATTCCAAGCGCTCGCAGCCGCTTTCTGCAGCGGGCGGGAAGAAAACGGGCCCTGCGGAAGCTGTGGCTCCCGAAGCGAAACCTGCAGCAACGGAAACAACTCCGAAACCGGCGCAGCAAGAGCTTTTCCGCGCCGGCCGCAAGAAGCTGCCCAATGAACGGCGCTCGATCACCCACAAGTTCAACGTTGGAGGGCACGAAGGCTATCTGACAGTGGGCATGTATGACGACGGCGAGCCTGGCGAAATTTTTATCAAGATGGCCAAGGAAGGCTCGACGCTTTCCGGCATCATGGACGGTTTCGCGCTTTCCGTTTCGATTGCGCTGCAATATGGCGTGCCCCTCCGCGCGCTCGTGGATAAGTTCGTGAACGCGCGATTTGAGCCCTCCGGATACACAGGCAACAAGCAGATTCCCTATGCGAAGTCGATCATTGATTACATCGGGCGTTGGCTCGGCGGGAAATTCATTTCCAGTGATTACGTAGTGCAAACCCTCGACTCGCCGGAAACGTCATTGCAGCCGAGCGCGCCGCAGCCGACGCCAGTATCCAGCGTGAGCGTGGCGGAGGAGAAGTCGTCAGAAAAAATCTCACGCCTGCGTGCGGCGATTGATGATGCCCCCTCCTGCTCCGAGTGCGGCATGCTGATGACGCCAAACGGAAGCTGCTACAAGTGCGAGAATTGCGGCAGCACGTCGGGCTGCAGCTAATAACAAAATCTAGGGCAACCCACATCCCCTAACCCACGTCATAGCCAGTATCCACTGCGAGACACAGGTCGGCGATTTCTTTTCAGCCACGTGCCCCAAAGTGGTACAGTAAACGTTTACAGGCAAATCCTATGCAAGAAAACCTACGACTCCGGTATCAGATTCCGGCGCTGACGTTCCGCACATTTGACGGGCGGGATGTTTCAGCGTGGGACTTCAAGCAGAAACGCAATCGCGTGATAGCCGTATTGCGGGCGGATTCCGCGGCATCCTGGGAATTTCTCAAACAGATGACTGCGCATGCGAGGGATTGGAAGGAAAAAGAGGCGGTGGGGCTGGTTGTGTTTCAGGAGGTGCCATTGAGGGGCTTGCCAGCGGCGCTGCCGCCGGAAGTCATCGCCGGAATCGACGCGAGCGGCCATTCCATTGTGCGCTATTTGGGCGAGCGGGCGGTAGGCAGCGAGGGGCTCGAGATTCAAGGAGTTTTCGTCGCCGACCGGTACGGTGAGCTTTATGCAAAGTGGATTGTGGAGGATGACGGGGAACTGCCGCAAGTTTCGGACATTCTCAAAGCGCTCGAGCAAATTGAAATTGCCTGCGAAGAATGCCAGCCGACGACCTGGGCGCTGGACGGCTGAGCCTAATCGCAACCTATCATTCGAAATCATCAAGTTTCTGTGAATTCTAGAGAGTGTGTGTCTAATTAGGTTGAAATATTACGCTAATCTCCGAATGGATCTCAGGACCTCCAGCTTGAAATCTATAAGAAGCAGCAGTTTGCTCGGCGAGCGTCTGCAGCCAACAGGTTCCAGACTCAAATCTGAGATTACGCAGGATGCCATCCATCCCTATGTTCCCCCAAAGTGTGACCTTAGCCGCGGAGCCAGCCCCGGTTCCTGAGCTTATACCCCCCTGAAGATTTCCAAGGTATCGAAATACGCCATCGACAAACGCGAACATACTCAGAGAATCTGTTTTCGTGCCGATCCGAAACCGCACGCTATATAGCGGCAGCTTTTTCTTGTTCAAGAGAAGTAATGGAAATTCCTGTTGGTTTGCCTGTGAGCTGCAAGATCCATCAAAACGAATGGCTCCGCTGAATTCTGCATCGTCGCTATTCATGGATACTAGTTCACCGGATAGCTTCGTTAGTTCTGCACCGTACCTCTCGTTGAGCTTAGCTCCCCATTTTTTCCCGAATTCGGATAAAAACCACGATTGAGGATTTGAGAGCACAAGCGACTGAGCGTAACCGGCGAAGTTCTTGGCGTCGCCGTCTTTCTGCATTTTCAGCATGTCTTTTATCAGGTTCTGCAAACCTTCTGGCGAGTCAGGGTAGGTTTGAATTGCGGGAGTTTCGCTGTTGGCGTTGGATTGTTGTTTCACTGAGTTCCGCAGAGCTTCCGTTTGAGCGATACGCTGCGGCGGGCAAGCCAATATCGCAAAGGTCAGCAGAACCGGGATTGGCCCTAATTTGTGCGTCATAGCATCGTAGGAAATTCGAAGCAGTTTACGACTTTGTAAATGCGATGGCAAGGGGCTTGGAAAACAAATGAAGGTAGGGACCTTAGTCGGCGCCGATGGAGGTTTGGATGGCGCTTTGAATGGAGGCGCAGTAACGATCGACATCCGCTTGCTGCTCGGCTTCGACCATCACGCGAGCAAGCGGCTCGGTTCCCGAATAGCGAACAACGACACGGCCGGAATGGCCGAGCTTCTCCTCAGCTTCGGCGATCGCCTGCGAAACGGCGGGGAGAGATTCGAGCGATGGTTTCGCGCGCACGCGAACGTTCACAATTTTTTGCGGGAAGACAGTGAGGTCCTCGAGAAGCAGGTCAAGACTTGCGGCTTTCGAGACAAGCGAAGCCATTTTTACTGCCGTGAGCATGCCGTCGCCAGTGGTTGAATCATCGAGGAAAATGATGTGGCCAGACTGTTCGCCGCCTAAATTCGCGTTGACTTCGAGCATTTTCTCGAGCACGTACCGGTCACCAACGGGGACGCGAGCTAGTTTGAGCCCGTCGCGCTCGAGGGCTCTCTCCAATCCGAGATTCGACATGGAAGTGCCGACAATCGTGTCGCCCTTGAGTTTTCCTCTCTTCTTCATGTAGCGGCCAACGGCGAAGAGGACTGCGTCGCCATCGACGTAGCGGCCGCTGGAAGTGGAAAAGACGGCGCGGTCAGCGTCGCCGTCGAACGCTACTCCCAAATCCGCACCAGAGAGGGCGGTTTTTTCCTGCATCTT
>JASHYE010000412.1 GCA_030043155.1 Candidatus Acidiferrales bacterium
GTGAGGGTGCTGCCAATGATGCGTGTTGGAATCATCATTTGGGAGCTGATTCTCATTGCCATTGATGTTTGGATTTTGACCTATCTGTTCAAGCCGCACGTTAAGCAAGCGTTTGGCCAGGCATAGCGCAGCGAGACTGGCGGCAGAAAACGAACGGAGAGCGCGGCGAAGACGGTCCCTGCGCTCCATGTCTCCGTTTTGCGATTGAACCGCACCGCGGAAGCTTAGGTAATTGCGTGTAGGGGACGCGGAAAATTCAAACGGTCTTGTCTTTCGAGTAGCAAATGCGCTCAAGATTGCATTCGATGCACTTCGGCTTGCGCGCCTGGCAGACTTTGCGTCCATGCCAGATAATTTGGTGCGAAAAGAGAATCCAGCGGTCGCGGGGAATTACGCTCATCAAATCCTGTTCGATCTTCTTCGGATCCGTGCTCTTCGTTAAATCGAGGCGCTGCGTCACGCGCTGTACGTGCGTGTCGACCACAACGCCGGAAGCGATTTGATAGCCTGTTCCGAGTACCACGTTCGCGGTTTTTCGCGCGACGCCTGGAAGCGAAAGCATCTCCTCCATGGTTTGCGGCACTTTGCCGCCAAAATCTTCGACGAGCTTCTTGCTCGCGCCGATCAGCGACTTTGTCTTGTTGCGAAAAAATCCGGTGCTGCGAATTTCGTCTTCGAGTTCGCGCGGATTTGCATATGCAAGATCCCTCGGTGTGGGATATTTGCGAAAAAGCTCCGGCGTGACGATATTGACGCGGACATCAGTGCACTGCGCGGAAAGAATCGTTGCCACGAGCAGTTGAAACGGATTTTCATGCTTGAGCGCGCAGGTCGCCGCGGGATAGGCCTCATCGAGCTTTTCGAGAATCGCGCGAACACGCTTAGGGTCCGTGCCGCGACCTGCGGTGCGCCGGGGATTTGCGCGCAGCTTTTGCTTGTTCTGCTTTCCGGTTTTTGCAGGCATAGCAGGCGAGAGAATATAGCATACGCGCTCGCCCCAAACGAGCGCGTGCAGTGGCTCTTCAGTGCCCGCCAATCGAGTCGCGCACCACGCCGTAATCTTCCGCCCAGCTATCGGACATTTGGCTGCGAATATCCCACAGCTCAGGAAAAAAACGCACGCGCAGGCCTTCGTTCAGCAATTCAACGGCGCGGCCTTTCAGCGACTTCGCACCGAGTCCAATGGTGCGCATGATCAATTGCATGTGCACTGCGCGAAAGCGTTGAAAAAGCTCGTCGAATTCCGCGAGAGCTTCAGCAACGACGTAAGCGGGCCCGTGCGCATATTCGGAATTGTAGATTTTCTCGATCGTGAGCCCGTGCTTGTCGAGATAATTCGCCTTGAACGTCTGCCACAACGGCGTGTGCATCCGCAGCAATGTGCGAAAGCCGGGCGATTCCTGTCCGCTGCCGTTTCCGAGGCGCAGACGGATTTCCTGATACTCCTTCGGCGACATGGTTTCGAGCAGCGCCAGTTCGTCAATCATCATGCGCTGTGCGGTGTGCACGCGGCGAAAAAGCGTAATGACGCGCGGCGTGTCCTCTTTCTGCATGTAGTCGTCGATATCGAGCAGCGTATAGCCGATCAGCTTCATCCACATTTCTTCGGCTTGGTGCACCACCTGAAATTGCAATTCATCACGATTGCAAAATTCATGAAAATCTTTTTGGCAGGAGAGCAGCGTCTTAGTATTCAGATAAATTTCGTAGTCCAGCGTGCCTTCGCCGTTCATGATCGAGTAAAAGTACTCCCGATCCATGGTTGTTCCTCCGTTTTGCGCGGCTTCTGAAGAATTGGGCCGAGCTTCTGGATTCATCTTATCGCAAATCGCAGACCAGCCGGACACTTTGCGCGAAGCGCAGTTCGGAATCAGGCGCGGGTTCACTTTGCAGCGAAGGGCAAACTGGCAGTTGAGCGATGCGGGAAGCTGCTGTAAACTTCTTGCCACGTGAATTTTCAACGCGCCCGTAGCTCAGTTGGATAGAGCGTCTGCCTACGAAGCAGAAGGTCGGGAGTTCGAGCCTCTCCGGGCGCGCCACTTACTTCAGCGCCGCGTTATTCATGGCTCCGTAAGCTCCTTGCTTCCAAGTCATAGTAGACAGAGGCCCGCGCGTTGGAAGTGTGACGTTAGGACCGCAAACCATTCCCCAAACGATTGCGCCGCGTCCAAATTGCGCGGCATAAAAGAAAAAGTCCTCTGACTCCTTGTATCCGCTTCTGTAACCGAAGCGATGTCCGTAATTCTTGATGTTCGTTCGGACGCCCACGGAAACCTTCTGGAGCAAAGACACGATGTAGGACGTGAACGACTCGGTGCCGCCGACCTGCGGTTGGTAAGCCGCTGTCGCAAACCGATGTGCCGAATTCAGATACTTCTTAGTTTCACGAAAATACAAAGCATGAGTCAGCTTGGCCGATATCAAACCCACCGCGCGGCCGAATGAATCTGGAGTCCTTAACTGATATGCAACCGGCTGAGGTGTAACGATTTTACCGACCCTAGTGACTGGAACCGCGTATTGAAGCCCAGCGATATCTTGCGGAGACTCTCTTGCAATG
>JASHYE010000413.1 GCA_030043155.1 Candidatus Acidiferrales bacterium
ACCGGCACTTCCACGTTCGACGGATACTCCTTGCTCCGATAAATCCGCTGCGTCGCTTTGATGTAATCACTCGCCGTCGCCTTGAAAATATTCGGCACAAACTTCTGCGGATTCCTGTCGATAATCGGAAACCATGTGCTCTGCACCTGCACCATGATCCGGTGCCCCTTCAGAAAACAATGGTCATTCGTGTGCAAATCAATCGTGTACGGCGTCACTTTTCCCGGCGTAATCGGCTCCGGATGCTCAAAGCTGTTGCGGAACCTCCCGCGAAACACCTCATCCGCAACCATCAGCTCGTATCCGCCCATCGACGGCTCCGCCTCATACTTCTCCGGATACACATCAACGAGCTTCGCAATCCAATCGCTGTCCGTCCCCGTCGTTGAAGCGTACAAATGCGCCACAATGTCCCCCGCCACGCACACATCCTGATCCAGCGGCCCCGTCGACCAGTTGACCGTGTCCAGCCGCGTGTCCACAAATCGCTGGTCCTCCACGAGCCACGTGTACCAATGGCTCCCCGACCCATACGTTTCCTCAATCGGCCGGTGACGGTACGGGACTGGATGCGCCGGATCCGAAATGTAACTGTCGAATGCCTCCGCCCCCGTTGCCGTCGGCGTATCGAACGACAAGCTCTTGTCCGGCCCAAAATACAATTTCTTCTCCGTCATATTTTCCGTCGGAGGCCATGCGTTGTAATTCTGCCATTTGTTCGCGCCTGTCTCGAACGTCCGCACTTTCTTGAACGGCACCTCGCCCTTGTCCTTCAGCCAGTACGCAAACCATTTCGCCTGCACGTCCGCGCGAAATTCCTTGCTTGTCGGCGTGCCAAATTGAATCCGTCCCAAACTATCCCCATCGCTGCGCGCCCATC
Source organism: Candidatus Acidiferrales bacterium (assembly GCA_030043155.1). Next base: position 881 of record JASHYE010000413.1, read on the forward strand.
CTCCGTGATTCCACGGCCCCACCACCAGATAGTTGTAGTGATTCGTATCGTTCTTCTCGAGCGTCTCGTAAATCGTCACTGGCCCGTAAAAATCCTCCTGATCCCACCAGCCCGCCACGTTCAAATCCGGCACGCTCAAATGCAAATCCTTCAAATACGGATAGAACGAGTCTCTCTTCCAAAAGCTGTCATAGTTCGGATGATTGACGAAGTCCTCCCACGTCGGCAGCTCTCCATGCAAATAATTCTTGTCGATGTTCGACAGCGGCCCAAGAGCTAAATACCACTCGAAGAGATCGTATTTGTCGAACTGAAACAAGAAATTCGTTTTCCCTGTCTCCATCATCGCCGCGTATTCGAACCCATAGCTCAGCCGGAACGCGCCATTGTGATGAAAATCGTCCCCCAAGAACATATCCGCCGGCGAAGCCTGCTCCGAAACCGCTTTCAGCGCCGGATGCGGCTCCAGCAGCGCCATCGCCGTCAGCCATCCGCCATACGAAATTCCCAGCAATCCCGCGCGCCCGTTGTTGTTCGGCACGTTTTTGATCAGCCAGTCAATCGTGTCGTACGTGTCCGTTCCTTCATCAATCGAATTGGGATTGCTTCGGTCCCGCGGCGGCCTCTGCATCACAAATTTCCCCTCCGAGCCGTACCGCCCGCGAATGTCCTGCATCACAAAAATGTATCCCTCCGGAATCATCTCCTGATAAATGTTGAACAGGCTGCTGTACCCATTCTTATCGTCGTTCGTCCCGTAAGGCGTCCGCGTGATCAAGAACGGCAGCGGCCCCGTCGCATTCTTCGGCGCATAAATTTCCGTATGCAGTTTTACGCCGTCGCGCATCGGAATCATCGCGTCCTGCTTCGTATAGAGCGCGCTGACGTCAATCAGTTCCGTTTGCGCCTGCGCTCGCGCCGGACGCAAATGCAGCCATCCGGCCCACGCTCCCGCAATCCCCGCCGCCACGCACACCGCCACCGCAATTCGCATCCGTTTCATCGTGTCCTCACTCCCTAAAATCCCGCCGAGCCTACCACACATTCCGCCAGGCAATCTCGTATGTAATCAAAATGTGCAGTGCCCGCGTAAATGCTATTTGCTCTGCCTTTGTACAAGACCAAGACAGAGCAGTCGCACGAAGGAGGAACAACAACCGACAATCCTGAGCGACGCATCACTTCCCAGAAGCAGGGTCAGGAGTGCCATCCGACCAACGCGCGACGGGAACAATCAGCACAGAGAGCCGCTCTGCAGCTTCATCGTATTCAAGAATCGGAGAACCCGGCAATCCTGCCCCCCAAATCTTAGCTTCCCTTAATGGAACGAAGAACATCAGGTGAGGATGCGCGTAGCCTGCACCACTGTTTAGGTATTGTTGTTTCGACATCATGTAGCACATGGCGCCGGGTTCCGGCGTCGGCAATTTATTCTGTTCAACAGCCGCCCTGATGGCGTCGAAGATCTGGGCTTTCGACTTCCCGCGAAGTACCAGGTCGGTCGTCATGATTGCGATTGGCAGGCGCGATCGTGCGCCCGGAGCATTGAAGCAGTTCGGGGCTCGCACCGTGGGATTCCAAAACCCTGGGTCATTGGGCCCTTCCATCCATGATCGCGCCACGATGCACACGAAACCGTTCGTTCCCCGGACTGCGGTCTGGTAACCATGCACTCCCAAAACCAGGACTTCCGCGTGATCCGAGATGGACGGCGGAGCCGCACTCCGCGCCAGAGCGATTTCGTCAGTTCGATTTGCCATCAGGTATTGGCCCAGAGGCGCCATTTTTGAGTAGGACACTCCCGCGTCCTGCGCTTGCGCCAGCCGCAAATGCAGCCATCCGGCCCACGCTCCCGCAATCCCCGCCGCCACGCACACCACCACCGCAATTCGCATCTGCTTCATTGCTTCCTCACCCCCCGATTCGCGCCGAGCCTACCACATTAGAAACCACCGCATAAATTTCTTTCAGAGTTTGAAACTTTAGCGTCTGCCCGACGACCCGAAAATCTTTTCGGGTCATGGCTTCAGCCATGACGTAGACGGGATGGCGATGAGTCCTGCCTGCCGTTGGCAGGGACCTGCTTTTTGCTTTTCGCTTTTTGCTTTTCGCTTTTTGCTTTTTGCTTTTTGCTTTTTGCTTTTCGCCTTTGTAGCACAGAGCTTCGCGCATTTTGCGAAGGTCTGCGGCTTTGCTTTTACATTGTCATCCCGAACCCAGCCCGCCGCTATTGCGGGATAGCGGTGAGGGACCTGCTTTGCTTTTGCCTTTGCAGCGCAGAGCTTCGCGACTTGCGCGTTTTTTTTATGTCATTCCGAAGCATCCCGCCCGTTCTGAGCGGGACGCCCGAGCCTGCCTGCGCAGGCAGGGAATCTGCTTTTGCCTTTTAGGCCCTTAGCTGTCATTCTGAGCCCGCAGGGCGAAGAATCTCGCCTCGAAAAAACAAACGGGCACAGCAGATATCCCAGCTTCCAGCGACATAAAACGCTCTTTAAAAATCCTTCCTTCCTTTCGCGCGCCTCATCCGCGCGATGTAGTCAAGCCGCGCATCATCGGCTACCACCTGTGTCTTCCTTCAGCAACTCGTCTCTATCCTTCCTCAAATTCCTCCCATCTCTTTCCGTCGGATACGGCACATAATCTCCCGCGAGCCCATACCACACAATCCTATTGAACTTCTCCGGATCCACATGATCCTCCACGCTGAAATCCATCCCCTTCGTCTTCGCCGCCCAATATGCCGCATCATGCTTCGGCTTCGCATACCCAGGATCGCCGCCCTGCACCGCAGCCGTGCCGCCGCTCGCGCCCGCCGCCGCATTTCCAATCGGCAACTGCGTGCTCCTCAGCACATCCGGAACAGTCGCCGTGTACGTCCACGGCTTTTCCTCTGTCGTGAACACATCCGCCATCGGCTCCGCCACTGCATCATTAATCCCCATCGGCTTCATGCCCAGCACATCCTCGATCGTCCGCAGCATATTCACCGTGTCGTAGTGCGTTGACACCACCGCGCCCTGCTTCACATACGCCCCCGCAATCAGCGCCGGGCTGCGATGCGCATCCACGTGGTCCGGCCCGTTCTGCGCATCATCCTCCACAATGCAAATGATCGTGCTATTCGCAAACGGGCTGTGCGCCACATCCTCGATCACTTTCGCAATCGCGTAGTCGTTGTCTCCCATCTCCGCTTCCACCGTGCCCGTCCCGTCAATCGCTTCACCAAAATCGCCAAAGTGATCCCGCATCAGCCGCACCAGCTCCAGATTCGGCATCTTCCCGCTCTTCACGTATCCGTCGAACTCGCGCTTCCACTCCTGATACCGCCAGTAATCTGGCAGCTTCAAATCGAATCCCCGAAAATACGGATCCGTCACGTTCATCAGCGCCGCCCTGTCCGGAAACGCCACGCGCGTCTTCGTCTTGTACGGCTCGCGAATCACCGGTATCAGCCCTTTCTTCGCCGTCGGTGGGTCG
>JASHYE010000414.1 GCA_030043155.1 Candidatus Acidiferrales bacterium
CGTCGGACGAAAGTACATTTACAGTGGCTCGCCGTGGGTCGGCAACAATATGGCGAAATATCGCGAGGCATCGCCGATTACGTATGTGGGCGACGTGACGACTCCGCTGCTGCTGCTGCACGATGTGCGCGATCCGCGCGTGTCGATCACCAATTCATTTGAATTTTTCCATGCGCTGCGCGACCGCGGGCAGCCGGTGAAGTTCATCGCATTTCCCGTGGTGGGCCATTTTCCGCCTGACCCGGTGCATCAACTGCAGGTGGACAAGGCGTGGTCAGGGTGGATGGTCGAGCATTTGAAATGAGGTTCAGAAGGTCGCTTCAGGGGCTAAAGCCCCTCAACAAATCATGTCGACTCTGTCGGAGCTGAAGCTCCGACCCCCTAATTTCAGCGGTGAGGGCAGCCGGGCCAGCAACAGGGGCGGCGCATTCCTTCTTTCAGTTCTGAGACAACGCGCTCGACGTGCTGCTTTCTGGTTTCAGGCTTCTTGACGGAGATTGTCCAGCAGATCCATTCGTTGCGCGCGAGTGGAGTAATGTCCTCCCATTTTGCCAGCGCCTCCGGATCAGAAATGAGAGCTTTTCGTAAATCCGCTGGTACACTATGCACCGCCTCGGCGGAGAGCGTCTTTTTGGCCATGGACTTTATTTTACATGGTTGCGCAATGCGCGGGGAGTGCCCGGACGCAGTCTGATCTCTTCAGGGGCTAAAGCCCTTTGAGGAAAGCGGAGCTAATGTCGGAGCTAAAGCTCCGACCCCCTAAGAATCGGAAGCAGCCGCGATTCTATTTCGTATTTTTTTGCTGCTAAGCGCGAAACAGTGGAGGAGAAAACGTGCCGATAGGGACGGCTGTGCATGAAAGGACGTTTGCGCTGTGCGAGAGCCTGAATTACCGCGAGTGGTCAGGCTACTACACGGTGAGCGCGTACGAAACGCATCACGAGCACGAGTACAACGCGATACGCAACGCGGCGGCGCTGATTGACGTCACGCCGCTCTATAAATATTGGATCACAGGCGCGGATGCGACGACGTTTGTGAACCGCGTGATCACGCGCGACGTGCGGAAAATCGCGCCCGGGCAAGTGATTTATTGCTGCTGGTGCGACGAAGAAGGAAAAGTAATCGATGACGGGACGGTGTCGCGGCTGGAAGAAAATGTGTATCGGTGGACGGCGGCGGATCCGAGCTTGCGGTGGTTCGAGCAGAATGCAGCGGGACTGGATGTGAAAATCGAGGACATTTCGGAGAAGGTCGCGTCGCTGGCACTGCAAGGGCCGGCTTCGGCGCGATTGCTGCACGCGGTGAGCGATGCGGACATTGCCAAGCTGAAATATTTTCGCGTGGCGAGGGGCGCGAAAATCGGCGGCGTGACGGTGGATATTTCGCGGACGGGATATACGGGCGATTTGGGATATGAGATTTGGATGCCGTGGAATGATGCGACGCGCGTGTGGGATGAACTTGTGGCGCGCGGAAGGCAGTTCGATTTGCATGCGGCGGGAATGCTGGCGCTGGACGTGGCGCGCATCGAAGCGGGGCTGTTGCTGATCGAAGTCGATTACATCAGCAGCAAAAAGGCGCTGATTGAGGCGCAGAAGTATTCGCCGTATGAAATTGGGCTGGGGCGGATGGTGGACTTGAATAAAGAGCACTTCGTCGGGCGGGAGGCGCTGGCGGCGGACGCGAAACGCGAGCCGAATTTTGGCGCGAAGCGGCAATTCGTTGGGCTGGAAATCGATTGGGACGACATTGAAAGGCTGCACGAGCGGATTGGGCTGGTGCCGCAGATTGCGAGCACGGCGTCGCGCGTGGCGGTGCCGATTTACGACACGAACGATGCGATGGCGGTGCAGGTTGGGAAGGCGACTTCGACGACATGGTCGCCAACACTGAAAAAAATGATTGCGCTCGCGAGCGTGGAGACACGAGTTGCCGCGCAAGGGACGAAATTGCGGATGGAGTACACGGTGGAAGCGGAGAGGCATCGCGTGGGCGCGACGGTGGCGAAGCTGCCGTTTTTCAATCCGGCGAGGAAGATGGCGGTGCCGGTGCTGTGACGCTTCTTCGCTGCGGCAAAGGCCAAAGCAGATTCCTGTCTTCGGCAGGCGGGTCTCACACCGCGAAAAGCGGGGGTTCGGAATGACAAAGATGGGACCGGGGAGGAAGATGGCGGCGCCGGTGCTGTGACATTCATTGAGATTCATTTTTTCAGGAGAGCTAATGCGAGCACTAAGAAAATGCAAGCAAGTCATAGGAGTGCGGGCGGCGGCAATCGTCGTTTTATTTTTTGGGATGCAGGCTTTTGGGCAGAATCCGCCGGGGCCGATTCGTTTGGTGGTGGATGCGACGAGCGCACCACAAAAAATTCTGCACGCGGTGGAAGAAATGCCCGTGCATCCTGGGCCTCTGACGCTTTTTTATCCGGAGTGGATTCCTGGCGAGCATGCGCCGGACGGACCGATCACGGACACAGCGGGCCTGGAATTTTATGCAAATGGCCAGCGGCTTTCGTGGCGGCGCGACCTCGTGGATATGTGCGCGTTTCGTCTGGAAATTCCGCAGGGGGCGGATACGCTGAAAATCATGCTGGATTTTTTGCTTTCGGCGCCGGCGAGTGGATTTTCGGCGGGGGCCTCGGCGACGGCGCAGTTGGACGTGCTGAGCTGGAACCAAGTGCTGCTGTATCCGAAAGGATGGGCAGCACGGGAGCTGACGTTTGAGCCCTCGCTGAAAATTCCTGCGGAATGGCAGTTTGGGACGGCGCTGCCCGTACAGAGCCAATCGAATGGCGAGATTACATTCAAGCCGGTGCAGTTGAATACGCTGGTGGATTCGCCGGTGCTCGCGGGACGTTATTTTCGGGCGATTCAGTTGACGCCCGGGCAAACGCCTTCGCATGAAATTGACATGGCGTCGGACAGCGCTGAGGCGCTCGAGATGCCGCAGGAAACACAGGACGAATACAAGCGGCTGGTGGCAGAAACGGGCGCGCTTTTTGGTTCGCGTCACTATCGCGATTATCACTTTTTGCTGACGCTCAGCGATAACGTGGCGCACTTTGGGCTGGAGCATCACGAATCGAGCGACGACCGCGTTGACGAACAAACGATGATCGATCCTTCGCTACGGATTGAAAATGCGGACCTGCTGCCGCATGAATTCACGCATTCGTGGAACGGGAAATTTCGGCGACCGGCGGGACTGGCGACTTCGGATTACAACACACCGATGAAAACCGATTTGCTGTGGGTGTACGAAGGGCTGACGCAATATCTGAGCCAGGTGCTGGCGGCGCGCAGCGGACTGTGGACGCCGGATGAAATGCGCGAACGGTTGGCGACGGTTGCGGCGACACTGGACCATCAGGCGGGACGCGAGTGGCGTTCATTGCAGGATACGGCGGACGCGGCGCAGGTTTTGTACTTCGCGGCGTCGCAATGGGCAAACTGGCGGCGCAGCACGGATTTTTATGATGAAGGGACCTTGGTCTGGCTGGACGTCGATACAACGATCCGGAAAATCACCGCGGATAGAAAGTCGCTGGACGATTTTTGCCGCGAGTTTTACGGCGGTCCGGGAGGCGAGCCGGCGCTCAAAACTTTCACGTTTGATGATATCGTTGCGGCGCTCAATCAGGTGGCTCCGTATGACTGGGCGAAATTCCTGCGCGACAGGCTCGATTATGTCGGGCCGCATGCTCCGCTCGGCGGAATCGAGAACGGCGGATACGAACTTGTCTACAATGACACGCCGAATGAAATGCTGCTGATTTCGGAGAAGAA
>JASHYE010000415.1 GCA_030043155.1 Candidatus Acidiferrales bacterium
GGAAAAACAGACCCTCGATGTCTTCGATAATTCGAACACAGAAAAATTGCTAGCTCAATTTCCAGCAGATTGTGAATTTATCGTATTCGGCGTCGTAACGGAGCTTTGTGTTCGACTGGCGGTGGAAGGCCTACTGTCCCGTCGCCGGAGTGTGGCGCTGGTCACGGATGCTATTGAGGCACTCGATCCGGAGCAAGGACAAAAAACACTCGCCGAGTTGGCGGCCCGAGGTGCGCGGCTCATTTCCACGACTGACGCGTTGGCCACAATCGAGCGCTCGTCATCCGCTCGACTTTAGAGCGTTTTCACGTAAGCGATGAGGTCGCGGATCTGTTTCTCTGTCAATAACCCGCGAAAGGGCGGCATGTCCTTGCCTCCGCGATAGATTACCCGGCGCAAATGGTATTCGTCCGCCGACATTCCGTTCTTAAATTTTGCCCGTTTCATCAACCCTGCCAATCCTGGCCCGATTTTTTTCTCGCTGCTCAGGTTGAAATGGCACGCTTCGCATTTCTGGGCAAACACGATCTTCCCGTCGGCCGCTTCGGTTTTAGAAACGAGCATAACGCGTATCGCCTGTGCCGTGCCCTCGTATTGGGCCCCGCACGCGAGGGCAAACAGGACGCACAGACTTAGAAAGTCGTTCTTGATGTTCAATCCTCCCCCCTGTTGACGCTGCATTAAGAAAATGCAGATCACGATTGATGGGCGCTGTCATGCATCCGGAGGCTTCAGCACTTGGTCGTAGGTCCACAGGCAAAGTGCAGTCAGCAGGCCAATCCCCGTCATGGCCCACCAAGCGCGCTCAGGATGGTGCATAACCTCGCCGAAGTGGTGCAAGAAACGACCCATCGTCCATCCGCCTACCAGCGAACCCACGCCTATAGGCACGAAAGCAAAACCCATGTAGGTGCCTTGTTGCCCCTGGGGAGCAAGCCGCGAAACGTACTCATAGTAGCGTGGCGAGAGAATCATTTCGCCAAGCGCAACAACAAAGACAGTAGCCACGGCTCCCCAAATTGTTGGATGGAACGCCAAGATGAGCCAGGCGAGTGCACTAATGACCGTTCCGACGGTGATGGCGCGGAACGAGCGCATCTTTTGTGTAAGATAGCTGATCAGAATCTGCAGGCAGATTACCGATAGCCCGTCTGTCATAATGATTAGTTCCACGTCAGCGTGCGGATTGATATAACCGGTGACGTACAATGCCAAACCGATATACACCTGCCAGTAAACGATCCAGTAGCCCGAAAAAATGATCAGAAATAGCATAAAACGTGGATTTGTGAACACGGTCCATAGGTTTCTCGCCGTCTGTGCGAGACTGGAAGCCTGGATTTCTCCCGGGACTCTCGGCTCTTTGAAAAACAGCAGCACGGCAAAAAACATAACGAATACGCAGAGCGCAGAAATCCGAAAAACGCTTTGTACCCCAATGTGTTGGTGAGCGAGAGATGCCACATAGGGGCCGACAGCTCCGCCAACATTCACAAGCGTGTAGTAAATTGAGTAGCCAATCGAGCGAACGTTTTCCTTCGACGTGCGGGCTGTCGTTCCGACGACTGCGGGCTTGACCATAGAGATTCCGAGCGCCGGCAGCATCAGAATGAAAAGCACAATCCAGAACAACGGCACCGCGTTGCGAACTGGGCCCATCCAGGAAGACCCGAGTGAACCCAGCAGAAAATAGGAGCATGTGAGAATCAAATATGCGACCGAAAGTGCACGCCTGAATCCAAGTCTATCTGCAACGGCTCCACCGATGATGGCCAGGAACCAAACGAGTCCGCCAAAAATTCCAGAGAGACTTGCAGTTTGTTCCGTTGGGAAGCCGAGACTCGAGTGCAGGTAGTTCGCGAGCGAAGCGAACGCTCCGTAGTAGGCCAGTCGCTCAAAAAGCTCCGTGATATTCGCAACCCAAAAGGAAGAACTGAAGCCATCGCGAATCTCTTTGACGCGCTCGCTGACCGCCATACGAACCGCTCCCTAAGAAGTATAGTTGGATCGAAGGCGCGATTGTAGCAACGGAGAGCAAGTCGCGCGATTCTTTTCGCTTCTGGTGGGAGATGATCAATTAGCAGGGGATCGGTGGATGTTCATGCCCTGTCAGTTAGACAGTCCACAAAAGGCAAATCGCTGGACTCCGGCCGTTGCAAAAACTGAACCTGGAAGCAAGAGATTTGGTGGACGTGGCCGGGATCGAACCGGCGACCCCCTGCTTGCAAATATTGGGCGCACTCAAAATGAACGGCTTACGAGGCACTGCTACCCAGAATCACGTGAGGCTATAAGTGACTGCACCTCAATAGGTAAGGATGCATCTCTTTATCCTCAGTAGTACCGCATAGGGTTTGGTGGTGGGCACAAAATTGGGCACAGTCCGGCCCATCCAAAACGCAGAACGGAGGTGCACGGCGGGTACACCGGACCGTTTGGCACAAGGCCCGATGGAGCCTGGTGAAAATCACTGATGTAAACCTGCCATCCACTGAAGCGGGGAGTCCTCATCGAGGACGGAGAAAAACGGTCAGGCTAGCCACTGTGGCGTACGTGCACCATTCGGAGGAGCCGAGTATACGCAACCAGGGCATTGCCCTCAGCCGTTTGACGGGGTATTACGCATAGAGGGGAAAATGCTACACCCTGCGAAATGTTCTCTAGTGAAAAAGGACGGTCCGGCACCGTTATTTCGTCGAGCTGGTGCCTAGGTTCGTCAAGATAACGTGTGATCGGAACTATTCTATTTGTAACGGAACTCAATCACGGAAACCGCCATGCGACTCCGCCGTTTTCGTCATAGAAGGTTTCTTGTGCATTTGAGCCATCTAACGACACGACAGTGAAGCCGTTCAGAACCCGCTCCTTAATATCCGGGTCGTTCGCCGAGCGCTGTTCGTACCATTCCACGTTATTGTTCTTGAGCGATGAAGCTTGGCCCCAAGGAAGAGCGCCGTGTCCACAGCAACGCGCTGGAATCTTCGCAGGCCCGAATGGCTTATATACTGCGCCTGCGTGCGCGTGCCCCCAGTACCAAAGCGCGGGGCCAGCACCGAAGGCACTCATAACCTCGTTCCACAAATTCGTCGTGCTCAACCCGTCTTCGGAAAGACCATTGTGATGGGTTAGAACGACAACTTTCTTGCCCTTCGCCACTTGCGCTTTTAGAAAGTTCAATTGAGTGACTCCACCCGGAGGACCAAGAGCCCCGTCCATGTAGAGTCCGGCTTCCGGAGAGAAGTAGGCTGAGTCAAGTCCTACGATCACCCAATTCTTGTTCTCCAGGGCAAAGAAGCTGCACCCGTTCTGCATTCCAAAGGGTTGGTTGGTGATTGCGTGAAAGTAATTAGCCGCGCCGGAGTACATCTCGTGGTTAGAATTTAGTGCAAATGACCCAATTGAACTCTTAGGCCAAATGTTGATGAGATTGTGCTCTTCTTGCGGGCTGGTTCCTGCATAATAAACATCGCCCAAATGGATCATTATCGGCGGCTGTAACTTAGAGAGCTGCTGCATCACTCTGGTGCTAGGAGCCGGATTCGCGATGCCCCTCCAGTTTCCTGTACCCCAATCGCCCACTAGACCAATATGCACAACATCCGGTATAGAAACCGTGGCCGGATTGTCAATGAAGGGACGCTTGCCTCCAATCATAGTCTCCAAAAAGACTGCCAAGGCTTCCGTCCAACCCGGGTCCAATTGCTGGTACTTCCCTGTTCCCCACATGACACCATCAGCGCCAACATCGAGCACTACCCCGGCCTCCAGGCTATTCACGACGTTGTCCTGATCGTCTGTAAGGACAGTCTGAGCCAACATGAAACTATGGGGAGCAGCAAATCCAGCCGGTGCCCTCTTTGTTCTTGAAAACTCCACGGCCTGCTCATGGGCCTTTGAGAACAAGGGGGCGAGTTCCGCTCTTTGTGCAGGAGTTAGTTTTGCCCACGCTGCTTTAATTCGACCCGAAATGACGGGATCAATATTAATCTTCAAGTGGTTCACCTATAGGACGGTCGGATGACGGCATCTTCCTCCTGGCAACCTTAACGTGTCAAGTTATTCTCCACTTCAGCAGCTCTGCGGCTAATACTTAACAGAAGAGTTATGATTCGGGAATCGAGGCACTGAATGCAGAACTTGGAACACCTAGAAGAAGAGATTGCGACTTGTATCCGTCACTATGAGAGAAGAAAAGAGCCAAACGCTATTTCTCTTGCAAGAGCAGTTCTGTCGCAACGAACGTCACCGTTCGAAGAAAGGAAAAACTAATGTTCTTGAGACTAAACCGCATCCTTCCTGGCAACGTTCACGCGCAACTTGTACTTAACACTGATCAGATTGTTTGGGCGCAGCCGGACTCCAACGCATTGACCGTCGCAATTATGCCGGTTACTGGCCCAGAGATAATCGTCGCGAACGACGAAGCGGCGACGAAACTATTGTCAGGTCTTCAGTAACCGACGGGATTAAAGTTTTTGCTTCTCCCGCTACCTGATCCACACTCGTCCGTGGCGGCAGCAATGGCAGTCTCCTCATCGTGCCGCTTGCCCGACCCTCACCTTAGTGTTAGATTAGGCATTCTCGCTTCCATAAACCCAGCATATGGAAAAGGTGCCGTTCAGCGTCTATGACTTTCTTGCGTACCTGTCTTCAGGTATTGTGTGGCTGCTGACGGCGGACTATATCCTCGGTCTCGGTTTTCTTCAAAAAGATAGTATTAGCTCCATCCTGGCTGTTGCGCTGATCCTCTTTGCCTACGTCTGCGGCCACATCGTCGCGCATTTTTCTTCTTTCATTTTCGAGAATCTCACGGTGAGTCGTATTTTGAAGCGACCTAACGTCATCCTTCTTGGTGAGAAACCCCACTGGGTTGTATTTGCGTGGATTTTCCCAAACTATTTTCGTGCGCTGCCTAAACATACCCAGGAGCGCGTCTCTGTTCAGGCTGAGTCACGCGGAGCGAAGGGAACCGGGGAAGCTCTGTTTTTGCATGCGTACTCAGTTGTGTCCGGTATATCGGCGGTTCAGGCGCGCTTGGATGACTTTCGTAATCAATATGGCTTTGCACGAAATATGTCATTCGCCTTCGTGACCTCCGCTATAGCTCTGGTCATTGCACATTTTATGGGCTCTCACCCGGTTCACCTTCGATGGGCTCTGCTTAGCGGCTTCGCAGGAATAGTCCTGTTCTATCGGTATCTAAAATTCTTCCGTCAGTACTCGTATGAGTTGTTCCTACGATATGCGGAATTGGTGCGGACTTAGCGATGGCTGAGTGGAACGGTCAAAACATGCGGTTTCTCGATATCCACTTCCTCGATGTGGGCCATGGTGACTGTACAATCGTCGAGTTCCCCGGACACCTTACGATGGTTGATGTAAATAACTGCAAGACCCTCGATAGGGAAAGCGAATCAGAAGTCCGCAAGCGATACACCAAGACAGCTCCGAATCCATTGCTCGGGGCGGCGTTGGGTCCCCTGGGTGGCTCAAACCCTCAGCCCAATTATCTCCAGATGCTCATAGAAGCCGGAGAAGCCGAAAGGAAACTCAAAGAAGCAAAGGACAAATTGACCAATCCCGTCGACTACCTGAAAGCCAGATTTCCGGGAAAGGCAATCTTCCGATACATTCAGACTCATCCCGATATGGATCATATGGCAGGTCTTTACCGAATCTTTGTGGAAGAAAAAATATCTATCGTCAACTTCTGGGACACTAGCCATTGCATCGAGAAGGATGAAGTGGCAATGAAGACTGGAGCGGTCAATCACGACATTAGGGACTGGCATACGTATTTGAGGCTACGGCGGAGCAGCGATCCGACGGTGCTTCGCCTCACAATCAATGCGAAGGGTAACTTTTATACTCCCGACGGGATATCTATCTGGCACCCTTTCAATCACACCCAACAAAACAACTCCGATGCGAACCCGAACGATCTCAGCTACATCCTGCGAATCACTGTAGGCAAGTGCAACATTCTCCTTGGTGGGGACGCCCCAGTCAAAGCATGGGAATCACTTTACGAGGGCAGCAAGAGAACTCTGCCAAAGATCAATCTTCTCAAAGCTCCTCACCATGGACGCAAGAGTGGTTATCACATGGAATCGGTCAAGGCGATGAATCCGGACATCACGATAGTGTCCGTTGGAGAACTCAAGGCGAAGGACGACGCTTCCGCCAGCTATGAGCGATTCTCCAACAAGGGCTGCTATTCGACCGTCGATCACGGGACAATAATCGCGAGGTGTTGGGCCGACGGCGACGTGTGGCTGTACGACAGCGATGACAAGAAGTTTGCAGGTTCTTGGGATTAACCAGAATCAAAGAAACCTCACAGTGTGTGCTGATTAATCCCACGACGCATGAATTCTCGTTGGGACTGTCATAATCCGAATAGACCTGCGACCTGTCTTGACGATCTTAGGGCCAGTAGATTCGAATTACATCGTCCACGGTCCTGCTGGCAAATTGAATGGTGGCTTTCCGTAAGCTGCACATTATACAAGATATACCATTGCCAATCGCCGTTGCGAAATTCAGGCATATTTTCTATTGACAATTGTACATATCGTGGGCGTATCATGGGCATACGGCATGTATCGTGCTAAGCGTAACACATGCCTAGGAGTGGTGTTGACATGGCAAGTCCTAAGCCAATTCTTGCAGGCTTGAAGGAGGCGGAAACCATGAGTACAAACATGAGCCCGGCAGTAGCCGTGTCCCAGAGGAGACTGACTATCAATCTCTCCGACAAGGCATATCAGGATCTCAACGACGCAGCTCAGGATACGTCTCGGACAATGACAGACGTCATCAGAATCGCCATCGGGTTGTTCAGAGTGGCGGCAGAGGTCATTAGAGACAATAATAAATTAGTTGTAGTGTCCCCATCGGGGAAACCACTCAAGGAGATTGTGCTTCCTCGGTAAAGGACAAAGGAACATCCTTAGGTTGTCTTTTTTTCACCAAAATAGTACCCGAGGACAAACGCAAGGAGGGGGCCAAACACCGTCGAGGCAAACGTTCCTACCCCCTCAAGCATGGGAAGAACAGCACTTCCGATAATGTTGGCCTTGTCGTCAGATCCGCTGACCGGGGGAGGATGAAGGGCCATCATTGTGAACCCTCCGGCAAGGGAAACTGCAATAGTCCCGGCGAATATCCAAACGAGCAGTTGTGCCACTCGGTTTGCCCCTTCCGCTTTCACCTTCTCGGGAGGAGGTTCCAAGTAAGACGACGACTCGGGAATATCTGCTAGTTGTACTTCGTCATCAGGCATTGCGCCACCCCTTAAGCCGGAACAGATCTGTCGTCGTCGAGCGATTCATCTTTTGGCAAGTTTTTTAGGTCCATTTGGCCGTTAGCTGGGACGGGACGCAAAACAAGTTGTGGAATACTGTCTATCGTAACTTCGAGGTCTTCCACTTTTACCTCTGGTCTCCGCAACTCTTGCTTCGAGAAACAATCCTTACGCTTCGTGCTCAAATGGCTCGCCCGGCCAAGCTCAGTAGGTTCAGACCTGTATGAGTTTCCAAGTACAAGAAAGGGATCAGATCTAGCGAAAGAACTCCACGAGATATGGCCATGGGCTGGCTACCTTCTTTCGAGAAACCACGCCGCTTGAGTCCTAGTAACCTTCGTTTGAGGTGTGTAATATCACTTCGATAACTGCGGAGTCAATTCATTCTTTTCGTTGCAAATGCACGTTCACCTTGGTCTTTGTTGACCTATTTGTTGGCTTGCTTCCACGTTTTGTAAGACTCGCAATTTAGAACCTATCCCACGGCTGAAAGTCCCACAAACTTTGCAAGCAGTGCCCAATGCCTTGGATGCGGCAAGCGCTTCTTCCTGCCAATTTCGGTAGCATGGAGGCAACGAGATTTGAAGCTGTTTCGGGTTAGGGTGTGAACGCTGATTCCCATTAGTTCAAGCCGAATCTCCCACCCAAGCCGCACGTCTCGCAATGTGTCAAACCAGGAGTTGGCGGTTTTCCGCTTCCAAATCTTGAGAAGGTTACGTTCACTCGGCCTGCGTTAGCAGGCACAAGGTGTCGCCTATGCTCTTTAGCAGGTGTGCTGTATTCCTCATGACCTCAAGATTCTTGGTCCAGAAGCTGGATTGAACAAAACGCTCACCGGCGCGCGTGAATTCGACGAATGCCTTGATGAGGGCCTCGTCCTCATATTCAAAGTGATTCGCATTCTTCTTTCCGCTGAACTCTGAAAAGAAGGTCAGCTCGATAGCGCCGAGCGGAACACCAGTAAGTGGAACTTTCAGCGTCTTCGAGAATGGAAATAGGTTATGAAATGAACGGTTTCTGGCGCTTCCAATCATAGACCGATAAGCTTTGAGCGAGGCCTTATTTTCCGATTTCGACCATGGTAATTGGTGAAATGAGTGAGAAAGCTCGAGCCACTCCACGATCGTGCACCAGAACAACACAGGCTTCAAATCGCACATTCTTGTGAGCAGCTGAAGGATTTTCGATGCGTCAGTCGAAAAGTTATAAGAAATCCGTAGGATGTTGTTGAAATCATCCGGGCCCTTTGTGGGCTCTCCGTGACACTTCGAAAGAGATTTCTCGTACTCTCCAATCTGGCTGGCTAGGACGGAGATGATTGAATCCAGGAGATTCCCCTCTTGGATTTTGGCATGTGCAGGCAGATTCACGATGGCGTAAGACTGGGCGCGCAGCTTTTCCAGAGCCTTCGCGAACTTCACTGGCAGGTCGACCGGTGGCGAACCTGTGGGTTCAGGTGCCTCTGCAGCCTTTCGTTCTAGCTCGATCCATAAAGCTTCCTCGTTATTGACATCCTTGACGAAGATCGCTTCGTTGTTTATCGCGAGAGTCGGTGCCTGCGAGGGACTCAGAACGAGCCTCTTGAACGGCCCCAACTCAAAAGGAACCTCCACCTCAATATCGTCGCGGATATTTCCGATCAGAATATAGGGAAGCTTTCCGAAGCAGCTCACTGCTTTCGGCAGGGCAAGATCGAGCCCCTCGATGTCTCTAGGCTTCGACTTGGCCGAGAAAAATTTGAAATCGTCGTTAAATTTTAGATTCCGCCCAATGCAGATGTCCTTCGTCAGCAATTCCGCCGAGGGACCGAACGGCATACAAAGATACTGAGCGTTTTTGTGCGTTCCAAGTTCTTCTCGAAATAGGAAGGAATTGTTCAGGGCAACCATGCCTTCCTTCAGCGACTTCTCCTTTGACATGGCTTGCTTGAACGTCGGCGTGCCAACGATATAAGAAACACCGGAGGCGATTCTCTCGGTGAGTCGTTTTTCGACCCGCATAATCCTCACCCGTTCTTGCACTCTCTAGATGGATCACCAAATAGATATTAGTTCTCACTAAAATAGTCAAGCAGCTTGGCCTTGTCGTTGAAAGTCACGATAGGGTCAGACCACTATCGTTGCTGTAGAGCGAGAACCAAGGAGTCAGCCTGTTCCAAGCGATGCTCAGTTTTGCGGGACAAGAAATTGCGGACCGAAAACGGGCCCTGCTTTTTGTTAGGTTGTCGGTTGAGTGCGGCTACCGTGGTTAAAGATGATTCTAGTAAGATTCTCTATAGGCCGACACAACCCGTGCGCTTGGCCTTGCACCATTGACCTTGTTCTTTGCGGTTCTTCGATTCTGGCCAGAACTGCACAAGAGAAAATATACAAGAGAGGCACTTCGGCAGCGTCCGTGGTGGCACATAACAAGCATTTTCGTTCCCGGCCGCTTCATTGTTTTCTGATAAAAATTTAGTGCGCGACGGTAGAACCAGCGCGGACGCGGCTTTTTATCATCGTGGAAGCGTAACCAAATATGCGGAAACTGCCGGACTCTTGCATTGGTGCTCCAACGCAGATTGATGATGTGCGTGATTCCCAGAGAGCGAAGTTTTTCGATGTGGCCCTTGGTTGTTACCGCGCTGCCAAATGCCAGCCGCTTGGTAACCCAAAACACCTTCATGCACTGCCCGCTTTTTGCCCAGGGCAAGGGCAGGCTGGCTGTTTATAAAACTGTTGTTTTACAAACGCACTTTGCGCCATTTTTGCACCTGCAAAATTAAGCACTTGCAGCCTTGCAACGGGCAGGGTTTTCTAAACGCGCTTTAGCAGCAACGTGCAGCGCTGTGGCTGGGGCCACGCCCAGGGCTGCCCCTACCGCCCGCCACGTTGCGCCTTGCGCCCGCAAACGCTTAATGGCTGCTGGGTCTACCGCCCTGCGCGGCCTGCCCAACCGCTTGCCCTTGGCCCGTGCATTACGCAGCCCAGCGCGCACGCGCTCCACAACCAGGCTGCGCTCAAGCTCGGCTACAGCACCCAAAACGGTGAACACCAATTTTCCTGCTGGAGTCGACGTATCAACTTGTTCGGACAGCGAAACGAAATCAATTCCCAGCGAGGAGAAAGTCTCCAGTGCGCGGAGCAGATGCGAGACGGAACGCGCAAAACGGTCGAAGCGCCAAACCACCACGGCGTCGAACTCTCGGCGGTGCGCATCGGCCAGCAAGCGATCAAGCTCTGGTCGCTTCTCCTTGATGCCCGATATCCCCGCATCCACATATTCCGCCGCAACCAACCAGCCGCGTCGCTGGCAGTACTGGCGCAATTCACGCAGTTGCATCTCGGGATCCTGGCCGTTGGCCGTGCTCACTCGGGCATAAATTGCGGTGTTCATTCCATTCGACGCTTTGCGCCTTTCTTCCCTTTCTTGCATCCTCGCCCTTTGCAATAGATCTTCTGCTTTGCTTGCCGCAATCGTTCCATGTCCTCGCGGTACCATAGCCGCGTGGCTCGCCCGTCTACAATTTGCAGCTCTGGAGGCCGTATATCCTCGTCGGCTATCCAGCGTTGCAGCGTCATGAGCGAGATGCCCACAGCCTTAGCTGCGTATCGCGTTGTTACGGGCCATTGCATATATGTGATATATATAACATATTTCCGAGCGCTTGTACAGCACTTTTTTCCATGAATTAGCCCTTTTGGGCCTTTAGGCTAGGGGGTATAGCTGGCCGCCTGTTTGCGTTGCGCCTCGTGTCCCTCAGGACGTTTGATAGGGGACTAAGGAGCTGTTTTTTGTGGGCCTAGTAGCGTTTTGTGGGTAAATGGGCTTTTGCAAACCCACAGCAAAACAAGGCAGGTGGCCTGGGGCAGGTCACCAGTGAAAATTGTGCCGATATTTAGGACCGCGTGATGTCCCGAATGAAGCCCTCATTCACCCGAGCAAAAAATAGTCAGCCTCTGTTCGTACACGCTGGCCTTCTACTCAACAGTCCATCCGCATGGTTTTGTTATCTGGTCTATGTACTGACTGAGGCCCTGCAAGTCAAAGTGAGCAATCACAGGATTTGCATTGAATGGCGTGAATTGAAAGAGCATTCTTTTAGCCTGAACCATTTGCACGATCAAGCTATGGGTTGGATCTGTACTGTCCTCGAGATTCTCATGGGCTTCAAAGAGCGCATTCTGGTCGTCGGATTCAATCCATCCCTCACCAAACGACGGATTGTCATCAAATCGGATTATGACTTTGTGTTCTTCTAAAGGCTCTCCTTCGTAATCTTGCTCGACAGAGGCCGCCGTCCCCGTCCACACATAGACTTGACTCTTTTCGCCATCACACGTGACGTGGAGAGTGGGTCTCGTCAGCTGAAGCCAGCCCTGTATGTCGTTGTCTGCCTCGATGCTTGCATCAATAGTTTGCTGGTCGTTCATCGGATCATGCCCTGTCTTGATCTTCCATCCAGCACTCACAGGGGCAGTTGTAGCTGTCTGTCCAGCAGATCGCCTGGACCTGAACGCTCCGATCACAACCATCAGAGCGATTGCGGCAATAGCGGAAATAATCATGGGCTTACGTTCCATGGAGCGCCTCCACATCTAGTCAAATGATACTCATAGTCCGTGGACATATAAACACCGAAGCCTAAACATGACACGCAAAGGTAAATGGAAGATATTCGAGTCCGTTTTGGAAGAGCTTTGCGCGTGCGGCGGCGCAAGCTTGGCGTGTCTCAGGAAGAGTTCGCCGATATGTGCGGCCTCGACCGGACTTACGTTGGCGGAATCGAACGCGGGGAACGGAACGTGGCGCTGGTCAACATTGAGAAAATCGCACGAGCGCTGAAAATCTCACCCTCAGAGTTGTTCCGAGCAGTTTGATCACTGAGCTGCGCTGCCCGAAGCGCCGAACAATATACTCACACGCAATATAAGCGTCACGTCCTTTACGGGTTGCGTGTACGCGCGCGAAAAAGGGACCACCCCGCTCGCCGACTATCCCAATAGCTTAGTCTTCCGCGAGTGCTGTCCGGGATTTGCTCTATTTCAAACCGCCCGAAGCTCGACGTGTAATATCGCGCGCCGAAGTTGTCGTTGCCCGTCTCTGCGTCGCGTTCTTTCCCCGTAAATTTGTAGTTCTGCGCGCAACTGTCGGTGAACACCCGCTCTCCCCCAAACGGGTAAAAGTCCGCGCTGTAGCACACCGCCCCTGCCGAAGTGGTCATCACCCGCGAGGTGCCCAGCCGGTCCGCATGCGTGAAGAATGTTGTCGCGCTCAGACCGGAGGATCCGACTGGCTATTCGCCAGGATCAGCCCGCTTCTGAAATTCCAGAGACTGCAAAGGCCCCGGTGGCGAGGCGTTGCCAGTAAATCACAATTAAGGAGGGCGTGCTAGAGCTATAAATATCTTGCCCTAGGCCTGAGGTCGCACCAACTCCCAGTGGCAACGTAGCAATGGAAAGATTCGCTCTGACAACGGTCGGATCGCCTTCATTCTTGAGTGAATCATCCAGAAACTTATCCAACCTTGTGAGTAGTTCTACGCGTTCCCGAAGCTGCTTCTTGCTTCGTATGTTTTCCGGGTCAAAGTCGAAGTGGGGGTCCATGCGGTTGTTTCTGAGGAATTCCGCTTTCAGCGCCTCCCATTTTTCGTCGGCTGCCTGGGTTGCTACAATGGGATTAGCGGCGAACGCGGGCATGGAAACTGCATACTGGAATCCCGAAAGCTGAAGCCCGCCGTAGAGCGCTGCAACTTCTCGAACCTCGTTTGGGTCGGCTCGCAGTTTTAGAAGAGAATGCGGGATTGCGAACAGAGAGTCTTGGGATAGGTCACCCTCAGGGAATCTGCCACCATAGAATCTACGCTCCAAGGACATAGCCTCGGACGGGCGCGTAGAGTACAACTCTTCGGTAAATTCGGTCGTGTCCTTGACCAGTTCCTGAGTGTTTGCCAGATTCATGCCGGGGCCCCAGAAGACATCCTTTGGAGCACCGTCGCGTCCAAGAGAGACTAAGTGCAAGGCCGATACGAAGGGTGGAGGGTTCACGTTATTCGTCTTATTCGTTGGGGGGGAAATTTGTATGAGAAGGAAGCCACCGCTTCTCAAAATATCGGCAAGAATTCCATTCTTGTAGAGCTTGATGTGGTTGGCCCTGGCCTGCGCGAACGCCTGGTCTCCTACACGCCGCGCATCGGCATTCGAGACGATTTCCCTGAGGACACTGAATGTGCCTCCCAGCTTCTCTGTCCTCGGATTGCGGCGGGCTACAGCGATCGCCTCCTGTAACGTCAGGCGCTGGCCCTCTTGAGCCATACCAAGCGAAATTTCCCTCCCCTTGAACGGTTCGACTAAGCATAGAACACAAGTAGCTGCGGTGATGACACCCATCTTTCTCATCTCACACCTCTGCTGTCTAAGGGATAACTCCGGGCAATGGCCCGTACAACCTTCTGTACTCCTCCTCGTTGGTTATAACATCGTCATTGGCCGGTCCCAAGTGGGTGAAACCGCTCCGATAATCGATATGAGCTTGACTTTCATCATTAACCGAAGTCGGAAACACCATCTCCATGCCTCTTACACCAACTCCGCTCTGATGCAAGACGAGAGCACCCACATGAAAGGGGTCGACATACGTCTTAAAAAACTTATGAGTGGACATGAAAGCATCCGTTGCACCAGACTTCCAAACTACATTCATTTCTCTTCCATCCGCTCTCATGCTCGTGGACTGTACTTCTGACAATCCCGTCGCACCGTTCGACAGCTTTATCTCTTCAAGAGCATGAGTGATTGCAGCGAAGTTGGCCCGCGCGTCAATGGCCATCGCGTTCCAAGACTTCTCACCCCCAGATACGACGCCTTGCTGCGCAGGCGACAAGCTAGACCATGCCAGCTGTTGGGCTGAGGTGAAGGTGCTGACCACGCCGTTCACCGTAACGAACAGGGTCATGTCGCTCGAATCATCACCGCAAATATCGCAGCCGCCGCCATCGAGAGCCGGCGCCGGACCGCCTCGGCTCATCGGCCCCTGAATCAGGCTGAAATGCCCGTCCAG
>JASHYE010000047.1 GCA_030043155.1 Candidatus Acidiferrales bacterium
CGCGCTTCGAGATGGCTGCCGCGAGCGCAGGGGGCGCTGGCGTCAATTGGAGTGCTGGTGGCGGCGATTCTTGCAGCGATGCTCTGGGTTTCGCGAGGGATTGCGTCGACAAACGACATTTCTTCACTGATGCAAAGCCATCCCACGAATTTTTACCGGGTCGCCATGTCGGACTTCATGGATTTGACGCCGCAGTCGTTTGCTGATTTGCGCCACCAGGCGTTCACGGCATTGCTGATTCTGCTCATCGGATTTATTGGAGCTTGGATCTTACGAAGGGGAAAGCGTGGAGTTGCGGCGAACCTTACCATGGCTTGCACGCTCGGAGCGTTTTTTCTATGCGCGAACTGGGCGCTGGGCGTTTTTACTCCGCGGCTTTCGTCCGAGCCACTGGCAAAGCAGATCCTCGAATATTGCCGTCCGGGAGATAAAATTGCGCTTTATGGCGAGTACGACGCGGCAACCAGCATAGGTTTCTACACCAAGAAACAGATTCTCCTTTTCAACGGGCGCTACAATGGGCTGGAGTTTGGCTCTTATTATCCGGACGCGCCACACATTTTCTTCAATGACCATACGTTTTGGCCCTTATGGAATGGGCCGAAGCGCGTTTTCCTGATTGTACCTGCGAGCGAAATGGATGCGGCGCGTGTGAGAATGCCGGCAGCGAAAACGTTTGTGTTTGCGCAATATGGCGACAAAACTGTATATGTGAATCATCAAGTGCTTCCCAACGAGCCGACTCTCGCGGAATTGAAAAGTCATCCGGAGGCAATAAACACCGAATCAGCGGGACCGCTCGATGGCTTGCGCGAATACAAATCCGCTCGTAATACATCGAAAAGAGCGCCATCGGAGAAACTGATGCAATGAGAGCCGTCATCACAGGCGGGGCAGGGTTCCTGGGATCTCATCTTTGCGATGCGATGATCTCACAAGGATGGGACATTGTTTGCGTGGACAATCTGCTCACAGGAGCTACTGAAAACATCCAGCACCTGGAGAAAAATCCGAAATTCCAGTTTGTACAGCAGGATGTCTCAGAATCGCTCGCTATTGATCACGCTGTTGATGCGGTGATGCACTTCGCCTCACCCGCAAGCCCTGACGATTACCTGAAGTTTCCGATTGAAACCCTGAAAGTAGGATCGCTCGGAACGTTCCATGCACTGGAACTCGCGCGGAAGAATCGCGCGCGTTTTCTCATGGCATCCACATCCGAGTGTTACGGCGATCCTGAAGTAAGCCCGCAGCCTGAATCGTATTGGGGGCATGTAAATTCGGTCGGCCCGCGCAGCGTTTACGACGAGGCAAAACGTTTCTCGGAAGCGGCGACTATGGGCTATCAGCGGAAATACGGCGTGGACACGAGGATCGTTCGCATTTTCAATACCTATGGGCCACGGATGCGGCTGAATGACGGAAGAGCGTTGCCGAATTTTCTGTTTCAAGCCCTCTCCGGACAGCCCATCACAGTCTATGGAGACGGCAAGCAGACGCGCAGCTTTTGTTATGTGTCGGATTTGATTGAAGGCATTTTGAGGCTTCTCGATTCAAACGAGCACATGCCTGTCAATATTGGCAACCCTGATGAAATCACGATCCTCGAATTTGCGAACCGTATTCGTGCGATAACAGGTGATCGCGTCGGGATCGTACACCGGCCGCTGCCTCAGGATGATCCGAAGAGAAGGCGACCCGATATCACGAAGGCGAAGAAGCTGCTGAATTGGGAGCCGAAGATACCACTGGAGGAGGGGCTTCAGCTCACGTTGGATTACTTTCAGAAGAAGTTTGCAGAGAATTCAGTGCGCTAGGCTGAGGGAGTCGGCATTGCCTGTGCGATTTTTGGTCTTCCGACCGACTGATACTCGAATCCCAAGGCACCCATCTCTTCCGCTGAAAGCAAATTCCTGCCATCCAGCACTAATGGACGCGCCATGCTTCGATGAATGCGCTTCCAATCGAGATCACGAAATTCAGGCCATTCCGTGACAATCAGCAGGGCGTCAGCGCCGCTGGCAGATTCGTACGCATCCGCGGTGCAATTGAGGTCAGGAAACCGCTCTGAAATTTTCTCACTCGCCTGCGGGTCGAAAGCGCTCACGCGAACTCCTTCGTTCTGGAGCCTCTTAATTAACTCAATGGAAGGAGCAAAGCGAATATCGTCTGTATTCGCCTTGAACGCCAAGCCCAACAGACCGATCTTTTTGCCTTTGAGCACCCAGAGAGAATGGCGGAGCTTCTCGACGAAGTTCTCAATGCGCTGATGGTTGATCCGCTCCGCCTCGCGCAACATGGAGAAATCCACGCCATGGCGCTCCGCAAGCCGGACGAAAGCCTGCAGATCCTTCGGCAAGCAGAAGCCGCCGAAACCGAGGCCGGGTTTGAGAAAGTGAGCGCCAATCCTCGGATCCAAGCCGACGCCGTGCATCACCTGCTCAATGTCTGCCCCCAGCATTTCAGCTAAATCAGAGACCATATTGGCGTAAGAAATCTTGATAGCGAGAAACGAATTGGAGGCGTGTTTGATCAGCTCTGCGCTGTTGATCGTGGTGACCAACCACGTTGGCTGGTTACGGCGCGGACATGTGCCGTTGTGCAAAGGGCACGCGAAATTCTGGTCCAGCAAAGGCCGGTAAATCTCGCGCAACTGTTTTTCCGCTGTTTCGTCATCCACGCCAACCACGATGCGGTCGGGGTGCAGAAAATCGCCGACGGCGGTCCCTTCGCGCAAGAATTCCGGATTGGAGGCGACGTGGAATCGTATGCCGCGGCCGCGCCCATAAATTTCGAATACACGCTTCAACTGCTGTCCCGTCTGTGCCGGGACAGTACTTTTCTCGACAACGAGCTTGTCGGATTTTGCTTCTGCGGCGATCATTTGCGCTACGCGATCAATCGAACTCAGATCAGCGTCGCCATCAGGAAGAGGCGGAGTTCCGACGCAAATGAAAATGACGTCGCCCTGAGCGACAGCGGTTGAGGGATCAGCAGAAAAGGACAGGCGTCCGCTGCGCCGGTTTTTTGCAACAATTTCGTCAAGGCCCGGCTCATAGATCGGGAGCTTTCCGCTTTCCAGCACAGCGATTTTTGCCGAGTCATTATCGGTGCAATGAACGACGTGGCCGAGTTCCGCCAAACACGCACCTGTCACCAAGCCGACATATCCGGCCCCAATTACAGAGATTCGCACGAGCTGCTCCTTTAGCTAACCTTCCGGCGGCTTATCTATTAACTTCGCAGAGCCGACAAACGTCAACTATTCTCCTACAAACATACCCCGCAACAATACGTGAAATTGTGTACTGGTTATATCTGACGGACTGGCGATGTAGTAGAATCCCGCAAACCCAAGGCATTTGACTGGGGCAGATGCGCGAACTCTGATGAATATCCTTTGGACGGCTTTGGCGATCTGCCTGATCGTTTCTTTCGTATTTTATGTTTTCGCTGTTTCCTGGCAGCGCACACTTCGAGGCCATTCACGAGCTATTCATACTCTTTATCAGAGGCTGGAGTCTTTGGAATCCATGGAGGCTCCATTCTTGCGCCGAAAGATCGGCGAATTAATGCCATCGCAATTAGAGGAGGTGTGCATCTTCAACGTGAGCTTCAGTGAGCGGTTCTGGCGCCGTTCACTGGAGATGACGGACGAGGAGGTTTGTGACATCCGCGAAAACGCAGCCTTGCTGGGCTCGGTGAAGCTGGATGTGTGGCGGCGGCATACCACCATAACGGTGACCGAGCTTTTGCCGCTGGCAAAATCAAACGGCTGGCAAAACCGCACGATGGAGATCTATGGTTCGGATAATCAGACAGTCACGCACCTTTGGGAGCTTTGCCTGGGGCCGAATGCAAATTCAGCGGAGCGCGGCGGACGATGCTTGCAACTGCGTTTTCGCGATAAGGCCCTCGAGCTGGCAATATCCCGCTCTCGAACATTGACCGAAGCGCACGGCAGCAAGAGTTCGGACGAACGAGTATTTTTCCGCGTTCCCCTCGATGCCGAACATCTGGCAGACTACCGCGTCGACGATGCGGATTTGCGTGAATTGCCTGAGGGCGAGATGGTGAAAGATTGGATGGTCGCCCGTTTTTCTGATGAGGACGAAGATGCAGGAATTAGCTGGCACCTCTCGATTCGCGCGCTCGACGGCGGCGTTTCTGACAAGTGGAGATTCATGGAGCCTACGCAAGTCCGTCGCATTTCGTAGAGCATTCCATTCGCGGTCATGAGACGTACCAAAAAAACTGGCATGGTGCGCACGCGCTTGAGCAGGGCATTTCGATAATTGTAAATCTCACATTTTCGGAGGAGGCATGTCTCGCAATCGGCTACGTCTGATTTTGGCTATGTGCGCCATTCTCTTTATGCTCTTTATGGCAATCCCCGCTCTCGCGCAAAAGAAGCCTGTGCTCACATTGGATGCGTTTTTCAATTCGGTCGCATTTCCTGACGTCGCCGTCTCGCCTGACGGGAACGAAGTTGCCATCCAGACAGAACGCGCGGACTGGCAAGCAAACCGGTTTCGAGAGGATCTTTGGCTTTATCGCGCCGGCAATTCCTCGCTGATTCCTTTGACGACCTCTGGCGAAGACAACAATCCGCAGTGGTCACCCGACGGAAAGTGGATTGCTTTTCTCTCCCACCGAAGCCACGATGCTTCGGAGAGCGATGCTCACGCAGCGGAGAAAACGCAGGTCTATGTGATCTCGCCGGATGGTGGCGAGGCTTTTCCGGTCACCGAAGCGACGGAAAACGTGCATGCGTTTGCGTGGTCTGCAGATTCAAAGCAGATTTTCTTTGCGACCAAAGAGCCGTGGACCGAAGAACAAGAGAAAAAATACGAAGAGGAGTGGAAAGATACGATTCAGTACCGGGAAGCAGAGCGCGGTGATGTGATTTCAGCGATCGATTTTTCCCCGTCTGCACAGGGAAGCGCCGATGCAGTTGAAGGCGCGCCGAAAAAACCGGCTACTCGGAAGCTCTGCTCGATTGCATACCGTGTTCAGCAACTGGCGAGCTCGCCCGATGGCAAGTTCCTCGCTTACGATACGGAATCGCGCTCGCAACGGGAAGAGTCACTCGATGATGACGGCGTTTACGTGATACCACTGAACATGTCACTGAACACTGGCTCAAGTGCCGCAGAGCCGGTTTCGTTGCTGCACAATCCGCAGGCTTTCTTCGATCGAATTGAATGGTCAGCAGACAGCAGTCACGTTTTCTTTTCATTTGAGAATGGCTCGGTAGAAGGCGCTTATAAGGACGCGCAGGAGCGCGTCTACTGGGCCAGCGCCGGAGAAAACGGCAACGAGAGTTGTGGTGCTGCATCGGAAAAGGGCGGATGCGAGCGCTGGGCCAGCAAGTTTGCTGGTTCGATTGACGGTTTTGCGGCGCTGGCTGATGGCGGATTGCTCGCCGGCGGCAGGCTTGGCACGGAAGTGCAGCCATATGCAGAAAGCGCGGCTTCGGCGGAATTCACAAGACAGGCGGGGAAGTCCGGCACATATGAGTCGTTTTCGGCCGCGAGCCACGGCTCGGCGATTGCGTTCGTATATTCTTCACTGCAATCGCCGGCGGAAGTTTATCTTGCCAGCAGTCCGTCAGAGATCGCAGATGCCCGGCCGATTACATCGTTTAATCAAACTTTGGCTCAGGATGAATTGCCGCAGGGAAAGCCGTTTCGGTGGACAGCCGATGATGGAACGACGGTTGAGGGAATGCTAATATATCCTCCCGGAAAGTTTGAGCAGAAGAATCTGCCGATGTTCACTTTCATTCATGGCGGTCCGGAAGATGCTGACGGGAACCATTTCGAGGCCGACTGGTATCAATGGGCTGATTTGGCGGCAACGGATGGCTGGCTTGTATTTGAGCCGAACTATCGCGGGTCAGTCGGGTACGGAGACGCGTTTGCCCTTGGAATTATTCCGCACATCGTATCGAGGCCCGGAAAAGACATTCTGGAGGGCGTCAACGCGTTGGTAAAGAGCGGCATAGCCGATCCAAATCATTTGACGATTGGCGGATACAGTTATGGTGGCTATATGACCAACTGGCTGATCACGCAAACGACGCGATTCAAGGCAGCCGTCACGGGCGCGGGCGCGGTGGAGCACGTGGTGAACTGGGGCAACGACGACACAACGTGGGACGACGCTTATTTTCTGGGCGGCCTTCCCTGGAAAACAGAACAAAATTACAACGCCGAGGCAGCGATCTGGCAGATTGGCAAAGTTCGCACGCCGACCCACATGGTCGCCGGCGGAAGCGACATCCGCGTATACGTAGGCGAAGATTATCTTCTCGAGCGGGCGCTGCACACCATGGGAGTGCCATGCGCGCTTCTGATTTTTCCAGGGGAAGGACATTCGCTGGCGAACAATCCGTGGCATGGAAAGATTAAAGTTCGCGAAGAATTGAAATGGCTCGACAAGTACGGGCGTCCGTAGGCGCTCACGTCTTTACGAGCAAGAAACTGCCAATCACAAGCGCATCCACGCCAGAGCAGAAATAGCTGCGGACTGCATCTCTCGGGGAAACAACCAACGGTTCTCCGAATAAGTTGAACGAAGCGTTCAATAAAATAGGAGCCGGCGCCTGGGATCCAAATACTTTCAGCAGCGACCAGAAAAATGGATTTTCCCGCCGCTTCACGACATGCAAGCGGACTCTATTTTGCGGGACTGCGTGCATCCCCAGCAATTGACGATGCTGCGGCCGCAGCGTTCCCAGAGTAGCCATGAATTGCGCGGTGGCTGTGGGAGTTTCGAAGTACGTCGAAGCGTCCTCCTCCGGAACGGAGAGTGCGAAGGGCCGGAAAGCTTCACGATGTTTAATAAAATCATTCAGGTTTTCCTTAACGTATGGCGCCCAGGGAGATGCGAGCAGACTGCGATTCCCCAATGCTCGAGGTCCGAATTCGGCTGCCCCTTGAAACCAGCCGACAATTCTTCCGGTATTGAGAAGCTTGACTGTTTCATTGATTGCGTGCTGGTCGGACGGTGTCCATCGATACGAGGCCTTGCAATTGTCGAGAACGTTTTTGATTTCTTCGTTCGTGTACTCGGGTCCCAGATAAAGGCTTTCGAGCGCGCG
>JASHYE010000416.1 GCA_030043155.1 Candidatus Acidiferrales bacterium
AGCTCCGAAAGGTTTCCGGGGATGTTGGAAGCGGCGCTGTTTTGGATGTGCACAGCGTCGGCTGCCTTCAGTTCTGGAACGATTGCAGCTCCGGGTGTACGGCGCACGCAATGAGCTGGAAAACGCTGAAATTCCGCATCATTATTGTCGTGTTGGTCCGCGCTTGAGATTAAGAAAGTCTTTCCGTCTCTCGCGGCGTCAACCAGTCGGCGCATGTTCGGTATTTTCTTCTCTGCGCCCGGAACGTAGAGTCTCCCGCCTGGCCGCATGAAGTCCACCTGAGTATCCACTTCCCAAAGCACCGCGCGGAAATTTTGAGGAATCGGCGCCATAGACCCTCCTGTCACCCATTTTACGCGTCTGTGAATAAGCAAGCGAATCGGCGCAGGCAATCACAATCAGCTTTGGCAGTTACACTTTCCGATGAACCCTCTGTCGAGCTTGCTTTAGCAGATTCTGGAGAGCTCTGCTGCGTCGGACAGGGTAAGGCCTTGCGGGGTTATTCACGAGCAGGCGAGGTGGAAGGCATTTCATCGATTCAGAGCAGCGTCGCCGTGCTGCGTTCAACGGCTCGGCAGCTCTGAGGCGTTTCCCATCGCGCATAACAGGAGCGAGCAGCGTCTCTGCCCCATCGCCGTTTTCGCTTTCTAATCCGATTAGATCCTCCCTCCACTTACCGCGCTTGTCGGAATACCGAAATACCTGCTTTTTTCCCGGAAACGTCGTTTTCGATTCGCTGAGCTTCACTGCTTCGCGAGTTTTCCCGTCTTGCTCAAGTTCAACTAGTTTGTAAATCATGCTAAGGTTTCTTGCATCCGTCGGAGCAACTAGCGCGCTTCCTACCCCAAACGCATCAATTCTGGCGCCACGGTGCAGTAGATCAGCAATTTTGTTTTCTTCGAGGTCCCCTGAGGCGAAAATCTGCACGTTTTTCCATCCGGCGCGGTCCAGTTGCCCTCGGACCCAACAGCTCTGAGCGGCCAAATCGCCGCTATCAAGCCGCACACCCGCGGGTTTCCGTTTCGACGCAATGATCTCCTGCAGTGCTGCTTTGACATTGTAAGTATCCAGAAGGAGCGTGGCTTGCTCAGGAAACACATTTAGAAAATTTGTGAACGCCTGCGTCTCATTTCCATGGGCCATGATCCACGAATGCGCTTGGGTTCCGTAGGCCGGAATCTCGAACATCTTGGCCGCCATTACATTGGAAGTTCCCGCGCAGCCCGCTATCCATGCCGCACGCGCCGCACAGATGCCGGCTTCAGTTCCGTGCGCCCGACGGGCTCCGAATTCTACAACCGATCTGCCTGCCGCCGCCGCTATCAGGCGCGCAGCACGGCTTGCAACCGTCGTTTGAAAGTTGATGGCTGAGAGCAAGCTGGTTTCGACAACCTGCGCCTCAATGATCGGCGCGGTCACGCGCAATATTGGTTCTTGTGCAAAAACCACCGCTCCCTCCGGCACTGCCCATACTTCGCCGCGGAAGCAAAACTGGGAGAGATACTCAAAAAAATCTTGGTCAACGTGCTTGAATATTCGCTGGCTGCGAAGATAGTCGATGTCCTCCGGAGAAAATCGAACGGTTTCGAGGAATTGGAGTGCCTGTTCCAGGCCGGCAGCGACCAAATAGTTGCGCTCCCGTGGTAATTTACGAACGAACAGCTCAAAAGTAGCTTTTGCGTCAAAGCCGCTTTGGAAATATCCCGCGGCCATCGTCAACTCGTAAAGATCGGTGAGGAGGCCGGAATTGCGCGGGCTGAGCTGTGAGTTCATGGCACGCTGAGCGGCCGCACTGAAGCAGCGCGCGGCCCGGAAACTGAGGAAACCCGGATGACGTTCAGTGAAGAAAACACAACGAGCACCCGAGCACCGCCAGTCTTGCATGGCTCATTTTAAGAGTGCCGGGTGCCGTCGCGAATTGTTGTCTTTAGGGCGCGCCCTTATTTAAGCGCTGCGTCTTTGAATGCCTTAGCCGCGCGCAAGCGCACAACCGTCTTCGCCTTAATCTTGATCGCTTCGCCCGTCGCGGGGTTACGTCCCATGCGCGCTTTGCGATGCGCCTTCACAGCGCGCCCAATGCCTGGAATAACGAATTTTCCTGATGTTTTGCATTCCTTCACCGCGAGATTGAAGAGCTCTTCAAAAAACGCTGCAGTTTGCTTCTTCGATACCGGCTTATCCTTCGTGCTGACCTTGTCTGACAGGTACGCGATGATTTTGGACTTGCTCATCGGAGTTGCCATCTATTGCCTTCTCCTCTTTGCTTAGAATTTTAGGCTGCTCCCCTTGGTGGGAGGACGGGGGCACTATAGCTGCACAATGCTGGTAACGCAAGCGAAAATCACGAAAAATCGCGTAAAAATCGGGTTTTTTGAAGGAAGCGGAATCAGCGGAACTCAATCCCACTACGACATCAAATCTGGGCCAAGCTCGAATAGAAAATCGCGATTGACTTAATTCCCGCGAAGTAATTCTCCAGCAGAATGTGCTCATCTGGAGCATGCGCGTTCTCATCGGGCAGGCCAAACCCGATCAAAACGCAAGGCACTTTGAATATGTCGTGCATTTGCGTGACAAATGGAATTGAGCCGCCTTCTCTAATGAATACAGCCTTTTTGCCAAAACCTCTTTCTAAAGCCTGGATTGCCGTTCTGAAAATAGGATGCGTAAACGGCGCAACCCACGGCTTGCCGGTACTGAGAACCTCAAATTTGAAATCCACTGTCTTCGGCAGGAGCTTCCGCATGTGCTGCTCTACGCGCTTCGCGATTCTGTCTGGGTTCTGGTTCGGAACGAGTCGGGTGGAAATTTTTGCAAAGGCTTTCGACGGGATTACAGTCTTCGATCCCTCTCCCGTGTACCCGCCCCAAATTCCATTCAACTCGAGCGTGGGACGGCACCAAATTCGCTCAATCGTAGTGAAGTTCCTCTCGCCACAGAGTCCTCGAGCCCCAACCGTTTTGCGGAAATCAGATTCCTTCCAGGGCAGGCCGTTGATCGCCTTGCGCTCCTTGGCCGACGGAACGGCCACCGCATCGTAAAATCCCGGCACGGTAACCCTAAAGTTCTTGTCATGCAGCTTCGCAATGGTCTCCGCCAGAATCGTGATCGGATTCGGAACTGCCCCGCCAAATGTCCCTGAGTGCAGATCCTGTGAAGGACCGGTTACTTCCACTTGGTAGTAATTCAGCCCGCGGAGCCCATAGGTCACAGAAGGAACGCCGCGCGCGAGCATAGAAGTGTCCGACACAACCAGCGCGTCAGCCTTCAGTCGCTCCTTGTTTCGCGCGACAAAATCCCAAAGGCTTACACTGCCAACCTCCTCTTCACCTTCGATTATTACCTTGATATTAACCGGCAGTTTCCCTTCGATCTTTTTCAAAGCCTCGAGTGCTTTCAAGTGAATATGCACTTGGCCTTTATCGTCTGCCGTCCCACGGCCATAAAGCTTTCCGTCTCGCACCGAGGGCTCAAATGCGGGCGACGTCCAGAATTCGAGCGGGTCGGCCGGTTGAACGTCATAATGCCCATAGAATAGGACGGTCGGCCCACTCGGGGCTTCCAGCGAATCAGCCAAGACCAACGGATGCATTTTGGTTGGCACAATTTCTGTATTCGCAAATCCTGCTTCCCGGAGCCGTTCAGCGACCCACTTCGCAGCGCGCTCAATATCAGCTTTATGTGCACTTTTCGTGCTAACGCTGGGAATTCGGAGAAACTCCTTCAACTCCTCCAGATTTTCTTCGCGACGACTCTCAATGTAATCGAGGAAATCCATGCGACTTGTGGCTGCTGCGAACATTCCTTTCAATTTATATTGTGCGACGACACGTTCCAAAGCGGAACAGAAACACGCATTGTACGAATCCGCGCCTGTTGCAGCAAGCGGAAAGCAACATTTGATTCAGTTTGACTCATGCCGATTCGTGATGCAGGATAAACGAACCATGGCGACATCATCGGAGGAAAAGCGGCGTAGTTCCCGTATATTTCGGCGCATTAGCGTCCAGGTACGCGGGGTCAGTCCCGAAGGCCACAAGTTCCGCGAAGCCTGTCAAACCATTGTGGTGAACGCACAGGGAGGTCTCATTTATCTAAATGAAACAGTTGAACTCGGCGTGCAGCTTCAGGTTGTGAATCCCGTCACAGACGAGGAGCAGGAGTGCCGCGTCGTTTATCTCGGCGATGTTTCGGATCGCGGACAGCGAGTTGGCCTCGAATTTCTTTCTCCCGCTCCACACTTTTGGGGTATGGAGTTTGCCGATCATGCTTCTTCGGGGCCGCAAAGATCGCGGAAGTCCCCCGCGAATTAGCTGGTTTGCGGCGAAGCTTGATTTGCCATCATGTGCTGAAGCAGCTTCCTGTGCCCAATGGGTTTTCTCTCTGCCTGCTTTACTTAATCCATCTTTCGCAATCGACTTCGTTCACGCAGAGTTTTCTGCGAACCGTTTTGCGGCTACAATGTTAAAAGAAGCGCGGCACTCTTGGAGGGGTGGGTGAGTGGTTGAAACCGGCGGTCTTGAAAACCGTTAGGCCTCAAAAGGGTCTCGTGGGTTCGAATCCCACCCCCTCCGCCAGTTAGTCACAGGTTTTCTTCGAGTTCTGAACGATTCGCAAGAAGCATGGGGCTTCAGCCCAGTTATCTCGAGTCGCCACTTAGACTTCACCTCCAACTATAGCCAAGTAACGCCCTATTCTGCGTGGCTTTCAAAAAAGCAAGCGAATTGACTGGTAAGTTATTCGAGCTTAAGGCCTGCTGCAATCCCTCCACGGCATCAAGACCTCCCGGAGCTGTCACGACGAGATCTGTCTTTGCCTCGAAATACACCAGGTTTGATGTTGAGGGAGCAACGGTCATTCTGATTTCCTTTCGGCGGCAGTCCTACCGCTCGCATGGTGGCGGTGCTTAATCATCGCCACAGGCGTTATAGCCGTTGCGGCCTCTCATTTGTGTCAGAACTTCAGGCGCGCGAGGAAAGATCGTGCATCGTGTCGCGTAGAGCCGGATACAATTTCCTGAAGGCTGCATATTGCCGATCCATGAGCGCCATTCGGGTCTTGTCCGGTTCCACACGTTTGGCAACGCGGACGGCCGTTTCGCAGGCTGTTTCGACGGAGGGCCACATACTTGCGCCGACTCCTGCGAGCAGGGCTGCTCCATAGGCGGGACCTTCTTCTGCGGCGACAATATCCACCGGCATTCCATAGATGTCTGCCTGCACTTGTTGCCATAACGCTGCGCGAGCGCCGCCGCCTCCCAGACGAATGGATTCAATCGGAAGTTTCAACTCTGAGAAGATCGTCAAAGTGTCGCGAAGGCTGAAAGCGACGCCATCTATAATCGCGCGGACAATATGCGCGCGAGTGTGCGAGGCCGTGAGTCCAACCAACGCCGCGCGGGCATTCGGATCCAGATGAGGGGTTCTTTCGCCCATTAAATAGGGAGCCCACAGCAAGCCATTTGCGCCGGCGGGGGCTTTGCCGGCCTCTTGCATCAGAGAGTCATAGGCATTGCGGTTTGAATCGCCGCCGGATCCGGCTTCGGCGCCAAATTGGTCGCGGAACCATCGCAGAGAGAATCCGGCGGACTGCGTTACGCCCATCACGTGCCATCGGTTCGGCACGGCATGGCAGAAGGTGTGAATGCGTCCCTGCGGGTCCAGGACGGGGCTTGCGGTGGCAGCAAAAACGACTCCGGAAGTTCCAATCGTGGCGCTCACGGCTCCGGGGCGCACAATTCCCAGACCTACGGCGCCTGCCGCCTGATCTCCCGCACCCGCAATCACTGGAGTGCCCGCGCGAAGACCAGTGGCTCGCGCCCCTTCCTCCGTCACGTGGCTCGCCACCTCATGCGATTCGAAGACGCGGGGCAGGAGATCTTCGCTTACACGGGCGACTTCCATCATTGCGGGAGACCATCGACGATTCACAACGTCGAACAGGAGCGTCCCAGATGCATCGGCCACATCCGTCGCGCGTGTTCCAGTCAGTCGGAAGCGGACGTAATCCTTGGGCAGAAGGATCGACCGGACGCGGGCCCAGACGTTAGGTTCATTTTTTTGCACCCACCAGATTTTCGGGAGCGTGAATCCCGTCAAGGCCGGATTAGCGGTAAGTTCGATCAATCGCTGCGAGCCAACTTTTTCAGTAATGGCGCGGCATTCCGCTTCGGTGCGCTGATCGCACCAGATGAGCGAGGGATGCAAGACTGTGCCGTCGTCGCCGAGGAGCACGAGCCCATGCATCTGGCCGGTCGGTCCAATTGCGCCAATTTCGTTCGCGGATGCGCCACCGCGTGTCAGGCATTCAGGAATTGCGCGGCAAACGGCCCTCCACCAATCGTCCGGGTCCTGTTCTGCCCAACCAGCGTGAGGAGCCGTAATGGGAGCGTGTTCGGCGGTAGCTGAACTTAGAACGCGGCCTTCCGCATCGAGCAAAACCGCACGCGTGCCTCCCGTTCCAATGTCTATTCCGAGAAGCTTTATCGCCATTGCTCTGGCAGCCTCAGATCAGCTTCGCTCGGGCGCGACGGTAACGAGCGTATTGTCAACGAAACTCGCAAGCGATAGCATCGCCGCTTCATCACACTGGAGGCTTTCTTGCTCAACCGTCGTCTTTTTCTTGCGTCCGCTGCCAGAGGCGCCGCAGGCGCGTCGTTGTTCGGCAACGAACTCTCGGCTGGCAGAGTTTCGTTCGCTTCCGAGTCTTTTGCGCAACCTGTATACAACGTGAAGGACTGCGGAGCAACCGGCAGCAAACAGGACGACGCGCGTCCTGCCTTCCAACAAGCCATCGATGCTTGCGGAAAATCCGGCGGAGGTACGGTGTATGTGCCGCCCGGTGAGTACACCTCGGGGCAACTCCACCTCCGATCAGGAGTGCGTCTATATCTGGAAGCGGGCGCGACCCTTTTTGCCTCGCTCGAAGGACACCAATTCGATCCGCCTCCCAAATCTGCGCTCCTCATCGGCGAGGACCTGCATGACATCGCCCTCGAAGGCCGCGGCGCGATTGATGGTCAAGCCTCCTATGAGTGGCGGCTCAACAATTTCACGGACTATAACATTCGCTCCAACCAGCTCCTGATGGAAGCTACCGGTAAGCCGCTCCTCAGGCCGTTCCCTACTGGATTCGGCAAAGAGACTGTCTACCCGCGTTTGGTTTTGCTGCTTCGGTGCCAGGATGTCCGGATCGTCGGCCTGAAGTTCCTGCGGTCACGGAGTTGGGCTATCAACCCGTACGCATGCAAAAGGCTCGTCATCGATGGCGTTTACATTTTTTCGAGCGCCAAGGAAGGCGTCTGGGCGGATGGCATCGACCCGGACGGCTGCCAGGACGTGCGCATCGCTAATTCCACGATCGAGACCGGCGACGACTCCATCGTTTTCTGGTCGGCGAACATCTGGGGTCCGGCGCTGCCTACCGAAAACGTGACGGTGACCAACTGCAGGCTCTCTTCGGCCTCGAGCGCGCTGAAGTTCTGCGATGGCAACTCGAACGCCATCCGCCGGGTGACAATCGACAACGTTGTCATTACGAACTCGAATCGAGGTCTGGCCTTCATGGTGTTCGATGGAGGAGTGGTGGAAGACGTTCTGATTTCCAACGTTTCGATCGAAACGCCGCGCTTCAATTGGTTCTGGTGGGGGGACGGCGACCCGATTCACTTCAACATCCAGCGCCGTAGCGAGGTCGACGGAGTTAAGCGAGACCACGAACCGCCGGCCGGCAAGATCAGGAACGTCTCAATCTCCAACGTTATCGCGCACGGCACGGGCACGTCGGCCATCAATGGTCATCCGGAAAGCTGGCTTGAGAACATCCATCTTGATAATGTTCGGCTGTTCATCTCTCATGACCCGGCGGCACCTTTTGAAAACACGCGCGCCGCGATTGCGCTCCGTCAGGCTCGCAACTTCTTCATGAGGGATGTGCAGATCCATTGGGATGAACCGTACTCC
>JASHYE010000417.1 GCA_030043155.1 Candidatus Acidiferrales bacterium
GGGTGCTCGATTTCGCGATAGACCTGAGCAAGGGTTTCTTCGCCGCTCATCGCAAGAACGGAATGCCCCAAGCCAACGAAAATGACGGCCAAAGTGAGGGTATGCGCCCATTGTACGTGGTTCAGCCACCCGAGCGATGTGGCATTGAGAATCATATTGCGCGGGACGGGAGCGGGGGGCCAATGCGTGCCGCGAACCCAAACTGTGTATAGGCACCAACCGATCAGAATCACCACCATTGCGGTGGTGAGCTGCATGATCCGGAGAGCTTTTTCGCTCGATTCGGGGATGCCCTTAATGTTCTGGCGCCAGAAATAGACGGTGACCAGTATGGCGATCGCGGCGGCCGTGCCATCGACCGGCAAATGAATTCGCAAATGGGCATAGTGAAGAAGCTCGTTGCACAGACCGGCAATATATTGCCCCGCTGCCACTCCGCTGATGGGGCCAGTCAAGATGTAATCGAACATCAAGGCGGAAACGGAGAATTTCGCGAGCGTTCCGCCCATGGCTTCCTTCACGACGCGGTAAACGCCGCCGCGGACGAACATGCTGCAGCTTTCGACGTAGATCAGCGAAACCGCATACGCCAGCAGCATCACTCCCAAGATGAACCACGGCGCGGATTTGCCAATGAACTGCTCCGCCTCACCGCCCGCGTAATAAGCTGAGGACGCCAGGTCATTGAGAACAATTGCTCCGGCGCGCCAAAATGAAATGAAGCTCAGCATCGCCGTGGTGGCGACGAGCACATTGGCGACCGGTCGTTGCGAACCGGGTTTTAGGAGATTCGAAGCCATGAAAAAACGTGGTCACCAACTATACGTGGTTCGGTTTGGAAAAGGAATACGGGTTGGAGCGGAAGAATCGCAGAAGTTACTGAGGTTGACCGCGGAATTCGCGTGCGCAAGCATTACAGGGGCAAATTTCGCGCAGATGATCAAAACTATAGATGCCTGTCGCGTGTCCATCGCTGAATTCGATCTGGACAGCATAGGTTCCCACCTGTGAGGCTGCTCGAGCAGTTACGCGCGGCTTGAACATCGGGAGAGCTGAAGAGGGGGCGACGCCAGCGTGATAGACCTGGCCTTTTTCATGGCTCTCTCTGCACGTTGCGCAAGGACAGTGTTCGCGCAAGTAAGCAAATTCGTAGTGGCTGGTATGGGCGTCAGACCAGGTAATGTCGACGCCCGCCCCCGTGGAAATATGAATCTTCACATCGATTGGCTTCTTGCGTATGTCCAATGGCAGCGGCACAAACTCTATTGAAGGATAAAAGCTTTTGCGCGTCAATTCGCTTGACGCGTGTGCTCGAATTCATTTTGTTGGGCAGCAAGGGCCCGGAGGAATCGGTTTGCCGTGCGGACAAGTGCGAGGATGGCCGAGGAAGGAACAGATGCGCTCATCGAGTTCAGGGCTGATAATATGCTCAAACTTGCAGGCCTGCGAATCGGCTTCAGCATTGGCGATTGAAAATGTATCGGTAAAGAGCCGCTCGGCGAGGCGCCGACGGCGCACGACGTCGCGCGCGCGTCGCTGACCGCGCTCGGTCAGCTCCACCTCTGAATCCTGAACGTTCACGAGTCCAACGACGGCTAGCCGCTGAATTGTGCGCTCCGGGTCCGCATCCAGGGAATGAAACCGCGCCAGCCTTGCACGCCTGCCGACTTCCGCGCAAAGCCAAAGCTCCTCAAGGACGTGATCGAACCGCGCTTCGTCCTCGGCGGAATAGACGGTGATTTGCGACAGGCGTCCGTGGGCCAGCTCGATGCGCCGATCCGCAAGGCCGCCAATCGACGGATCGTGCGTGACCATTAAAATCGTATGGCCTTCGCCATGAAGCTCGCGAAGAAGATGGATCACCGTGCTCTCATTGGCTTCGTCCAGATTGCCTGTGGGCTCGTCCGCGAGAATCAGGCTGGGGTGATTGATCAACGCCCGAGCTACGGCAACGCGCTGCTGTTCGCCTCCCGAAAGCTGCGAGGGAAGATGCGTGAGACGATCCTCCAACCCGACACGGCGCAGGACTGCGGCGGCTTCTGATTCATCCGTAGTGCTATGGAAATACTGAGCCAGCATCACATTTTCAAGCGCAGTGAGATAAGGAACCAGGTGGAACTGCTGAAAAACGAAGCCGATCTTTTCAGCCCGAAAGCGACCCAGGCCGATTTCATCCAGACGCCCAACGTCGACGCCGCAGACTACCGCACTGCCTTCGGTGGGCGTATCAAGCCCCCCCAAAATATTGACCAGCGTCGTCTTTCCTGAACCTGACGGCCCCATAATGGCGATCCATTCGCCGGATTCGATGGAAAAGCTCACATCGTCCAGCGCGCGGACGTCACCGAATCGCTTTTTCAAATTCGCCACTTCGACGAGAGCCACGCGATCAGTCCCCACGCAAGATAACAGCTGGACGGATATTTCCCAGGAAACGCAAGGGCAGGGCCCCTGCGAAGGTAACCAAGAGCATCAGGGCCACGGTAGCAGGGAGCACTTCCCAGCGCGGCATAATGCTCGCACCAAACACGCGCTGCCCCATCCAAAAAGAGAGAATCATTCCCAAAACGTATCCAACAACGCCGCCCACTAGCGCCAAAATTCCGACTTCAGCAAAGAAAATTCTCAGCACTTTCTGCATCGAACCGCCGAGCGCCTTCATCAAGCCCACATCCTTGCGCCGCTCCATCGCAAGCGCCGTCATTGTGGCGAGGATACAAAGGGCAGTGAGCACAAGAATCAGTATTCCTGTCGAGAGAATGAGAAAGCGAATGCGCCGCAGGAGGCTTCCCTCGGCTTCGGTGATTTGCGGGATGGGTTCAACGGACAGCTCCGGCAGGAGCGATTGCAAGTGATTTTGAACTGCACGAATATCCTCGGTTGAGCCTGGAACGCTGAGTTCAATGAACTGTGTTTTGCCATCCGCGCCGGCCAGGTTCTGTGCGACGGGAAGGTTCACGAATATCTGGTTGT
>JASHYE010000418.1 GCA_030043155.1 Candidatus Acidiferrales bacterium
GAGTCTGAAAAATAAGTTCACGCTGGCGACGGCCGCATTGGTATTGCTGGTCGTGGCTGTCATCTCGTGCCTGTATGTTGCGAAGCTGACCCGCCAGGTGATCGCCCAGGCCAATGACCGCTCCAAATTTGTTTTGCAGCAGGTTTTCGTTTCCGCGCAGAACGCTTTGCGCGAAGCGGCGGCTCGTGGTGCAGCGCCTGCCTCTTCCGATCCAGCCGATATTCACGATTACGTGCAGCAAACCTTAAGCACAAATCCGGGCCTTTCGGCCCTGATCGAATCAGACATCAGCTTCTCCGCTTCGATTTACGAAATCACCATCACGGACAACGGTGGCACAGCGCTGTTCTCGAGCGATCCTTCCCTCCTCGGTAAAACGCTCCAAGCCCGTCCTAGTCTTTCCGATCTGGTTCAAGCTCCCTTCGCTCAGCAAATTCGCATTCTGAACGGCCCTCCGCGAGTCTACGAAGTATCGCTTCCTTTCAACGTCAGTGCGCAGCCATTCGGGACAATCCATGTCGCGCTCTCTTCCGCGCTCCTGCGCGACGAAATTCTGCCGGGGCTGCGTTCGGCCGCCTGGGTAGCCCTTGCCGCGGTGATTCTTTCCACGCTCTTCACCGCGTTCGTAAGCCAAATCGCGCTTGCTCCTCTTTCCCGGATTTCCGCTCAATTGGATAGCATTTCCGCCGGAGAATTTGATCTCGAACCGGTCACCAAAGCCGGTGAACTCGGCCAGGTCTCCAACAAAATCAGCCGCATTGGCCAGCAGTTGCGCGACGTGCGTGAAATTTTCAGCACTCTGCGCGAAAATATGAATCAAATCATGTCGGGACTTGAGGACGGCCTCTTGCTTTTCAATGTCGAAGGGCGCGCCGTGCTCGTGAGCCCTTCGGCGGAAAAATTCCTGGATGTCGGCTCGGAAAACCTTCTCGGCCGCAAAATTGAAGAGATTTTCCCTCCGAGTCATCCTTTGTCCGAAGCCCTGCACCTCGATCACACTGATGTTTTCGCCGGAGGTCTCGAGCAGGTGGAGGTGCAAATCCCCGCAGAAAGCGGAACGCGCCGCGTGGGCGCGAGCGTACAGCCGATTCAGGAAAACGGCACGCGCATGGGCATGCTCGTTACTTTGCGCGACCTCGAATCTATGGAACGCATCGGCTCCCAATTGCGCGTTTCGGAGCGGCTCGCCGCGCTCGGACGCGTGACGGCAGGCGTGGCTCATGAAGTAAAGAATCCGCTCAATTCCATGCGCGTCTGGCTCGAAGTCCTGAAGGGCAATCTTCCGCCCGAGGCGGAAACACAACAGGCCGCAAAAATGCTGGATTCGGAGATCGATCGTCTGGACCGCGTTGTAAAGACGTTTCTCGAATTCAGCCGCCCAGTGGAATTGGAATATGCGGAAGTGGATCTTCCCACGCTGCTCGACCACGTACTCGCATCCGCCAAGCCTTCCATCGACCGCGCGCGCGTTGAATTGCAAACCGAAATCCCCGCCTCATTTCCCTCGATGGAACTGGATCACGGATTGATTGAGCAGGCTGTCCTCAATTTGGTTTTGAATGCATGCCAATCCATGAGCGCCGGCGGCCGCCTGTTCATCAGCCTCAGGCGAGTTGCTGATACGGCCGAAATTCGCGTCGGCGATACTGGCCCTGGAATCTCGCCAGAAAATCGCGCCAAGATTTTTCAGCTTTTCTTCACCACGCGAAAAGGGGGCACTGGCCTCGGACTGGCCAATGCATTTCGATTTGTGCAGTTACACAATGGTTCGATAGAATTTGATACGGAGGTTGGACGCGGTACTACATTCCGGATTGAGCTGCCCCTGGTGCGGGTAACGCCTGTTCCGGCAAGCTATCGCGATTATGGACAGCCGTTCGCAAAGCGGGCCTAATCGAAATAAAGGAAGTTAAAATCTTCATCTCATGGCGAGCCCAGACTCAACCCGTCCTCGAATCTGGCCCATGCGACGAACGCTGAAGCTGGCGGTCTCAGCCCTCGGCATGTGCGTCGTGGCGGTGTCCCTGTCCGTTTTCTGTGCCGGATGCTCCCAGAATAAAGTCCACGCTGCTGCTCCCGTCACCGTACCGCCCGTCCCGCCATCACCAGTTCCGACTCAGGACGCTTCCAAGTCCCCAGCTTCCATTCCCGCACCGACCACTCCTGCGCCGACGAATCCCGCCACTTCAACTGCTTCTTCACCGAATCTTAATCCCACACCCGACAGCCCGAAAAAACCTGTGACGACCGCGCCGGCCTCGTCAGAGCCTGAACGCCCCACCGCTCCCCAAATATCTCCGCAAATTTCGGCGTCGGATCAGAATCAACTTCAGCAGCAGGCCAACCGCTACGTTGCTACAGCCAATGAAAATCTCCATAAAGCCGACGGGCGCGACTTAAACGCCGCTCAGAAAGACATGGTCGATAAGATTCGCGGCTGGCTCGATCAGGCGCAGCAGGCCATCCAAACGTCCGACTGGGAAAGCGCCAAAAACCTCTCCCAGAAGGCCTATCTTCTTTCCCTCGATCTTGTGAAAACCTTTTAGCATCGAGCATATTCCTTTCCTGC
>JASHYE010000048.1 GCA_030043155.1 Candidatus Acidiferrales bacterium
GCTTCCGAGGAATTGATCGTGGTGGGGGCAGGGGGTATGTACGAAGCGCGGTGCCGCAGATGCTTCGAGCCTCAATTGGCGGCAGAAAGGGTCGAAGAGGAGAAGAAGGTTCACGCGCGCTCGAGATCCGCATCGAGCTAGTTTTCCATAACAGTAAGTCACGGTCCGAGAAA
Source organism: Candidatus Acidiferrales bacterium (assembly GCA_030043155.1). The sequence goes on from JASHYE010000048.1 coordinate 174, forward strand.
ATCTCCCACAGCTTTCTACTACCCTGTACAAAATGCTATTATTTAGCGAATCTTGGAGGCCTGCTTCCCGATACGGCTTCTCGGAGCGCTATCGTTCTCACATGTTCCGGTCACCCATTTTCGTTAGCGCGTTAATTCTTCTCGGCTGTCTCGATATCTCTCGCGTAAATTTTCTCCGGCCTCCTGCTGACTCATTTGACACCGTATTTCCGGCTACCCTCGCGCAACCGGATCTTTTTGTAACGGTCGCCCAGAGCTCGAAGGCGAAAGCCAATACTCCGCAGGTGAAAGCGCAATTGGCCATTATCCGCTATGTGGATCAGGAAACTGCCCGTGTCGTCCAGCCCATACCTTCTCAAAAGAAGGGATTCCGCTACGCAGTCGGAAAAGCAATTGATCCCGATAAGCTCAGGATGGCGTTGATGCGGGGTTCCGCGGCAAATCCCGGTGACCAAGTGCAGATCACAAACATCGAATTTCGCGAGAAGGAGATCATTGTCAGCATCAACGGCGGAACGAAGAAGCATTTCGATTGGCGCCAGCATGTGCAAGTGCAAATGACCGGGGTTCCGATGACAACCGTCACCTCCAACCAAACGGCGCCCGCCCAGATCGGCGCGGATTTGGTGTTGGATTTCGGCGGTAAGGTTCCCGAGCTAACGCCGGATCAGCTCAAGCATGATCTGTCGCCCTTTCTCTCGTTCAGTAGCGAGCATTCTTCCGCTGTGAACTGGATCGAGACTCTTCCGCCAAAATTCCAACAAGCGATCAAAGACCATACGGCTGTGATCGGAATGAATCACGATATGGTCCTCGCATCGATGGGCCGGCCCGATCAAAAGGTCCGGGAATACGATGACGAGGGCCGCGAAACGGAAGATTGGATTTACGGCCACCCGCCTGAAAAGACCGTCCTGGTCACTTTCCTGGGAGACAACGTCATTCGTGTCAAATCATACTAGTGGCTGCATTGACTTTTTCTCTCTTGCACCCTAGCATCGCGGGCGTCGCGCCCCTGTCGTCTCGCGGTTTGCACTTCATTCCAGGTTCAAGTTCGGAGGCTGCATGGCGGTCAAGGTCGCTATCAATGGTTTCGGTCGTATCGGCAGGAATATATTTCGCGCCAGCATGGGCGACCCCGCGATTGAAATCGTTGCCATCAACGACATAACGGATGCAAGAACGCTGGCTCATCTGCTGAAGTATGATTCGATTCTGGGAAATTTGAAGAATTCCATTCTGTCCACGGAAGATTCAATCGTGGTGGACGATCGCCCTATCCGAGTTTTTCGCGTGAAGGAACTGGACAAGGTCGATTGGCCATCGACTGGCGCTCAGATTGTTGTGGAATCCTCCGGCGTTTTTAACAAAGGACCGGAGGCCAGAAAGCATATCCGCGGAACGGTAAAAAAAGTGGTTATTACGGCGCCGGCAACCGACCCAGACTTCACAACCGTTCTTGGCGTCAATTCACAACTGTACGATCCGGCCAAACACCACGTCATCTCAAATGCTTCCTGTACGACGAATTGCCTCGCGCCGGTAGCCAAAGTCATTCTCGAAAATTTTGGAATTGCATCGGGCATCATGACCACCGTTCATTCCTATACAAATGACCAGCGTTTGCTTGACTTGCCGCATAAAGACCTGCGGCGGGCCCGTGCAGCCATGCTATCCATGATCCCAACGTCAACGGGGGCGGCGAAGGCCCTGCACTTGGTAATCCCCGAGTTGAAGGGAAAGCTGGATGGCTACGCTCTTCGCGTTCCAACCCCGGACGTGAGCCTCGTGGATTTGACTGTAAACACGGAAAAATCCGTCACTCCCGAATCGGTAAATGCAGCTTTTCAAAAAGCGGCCGACGGATGCCTGCGCGGTGTTCTCGAATATACAGAAGAGGATTTGGTTTCGATCGATTTCCGCGGCAATCCTCATTCAGCCATCGTGGATGCGAATTATACTCGCGTCGTCGGAAATACCTGCGTCAAGGTTCTCGCATGGTATGACAATGAATGGGGTTACTCTTCGCGTTGCGTAGATCTTGTGAAAATGATTGCGAAACGCCTCTAGAAAACTGCCTATGGCGCTCCTAAAGCCATCTCCAATTTGAGCATGCGCAAACTCTCGATTCGGGACCTCAGCCTCGCAGGCAAGCGCGTGTTTATCCGCGCTGATTTTAACGTGCCTCTTGAAAACGGTCAGGTTTCTGACGACACACGCATCCGCGCCACCTTGCCCACGTTAAGACTTGCCATCGAGCGCGGCGGCCGTCTTGTCGTTGCGTCTCATCTGGGGCGCCCAAAAGGGAAGCCGGACTCGAAATTGAGCCTCCGGCCAGTCGCTGCGCGGTTGAAGGAACTGCTCGGCAAGCCTGTGATTTTCTCCTCTGATTGCGCAGGTCAGGAAGCGCTCTCCAGGAGTCAGGCTCTCAAGGATGGCGACCTGTTGCTGCTTGAAAATTTGCGCTTCCACGCGGAAGAAGAACAAAATGACGAAGAATTCTCCCGCCAGCTCGCGTCCCTGTGCGACGGTGTTTTTGTGAACGACGCCTTTGGCGCTGCCCATCGCGCCCATGCCTCTGTCGTCGGCATCACGAGCTTTGTCAAACAGGCCGCTGCAGGCTTGCTGATGGAGCAGGAGCTTTCCTACCTGGGCAAGGCTTTGACCAATCCTGAGCGGCCGTTTCTGGCGATTCTTGGCGGTGCGAAAGTATCGGACAAGATCGAAGTGATTCAAAACCTCATGAAAATCGCCAATACCATGCTCATTGGCGGCGCGATGGCTTACACTTTCTTTCGCGCCAGGAGGTTCACAACGGGAAAGTCCCTCGTCGAGGAAGACAAGATGAATTTGGCGTTAACTTTGCTTGGCGAAGCCATAGAGCGCCGCTGTCGTCTCATTCTACCAGTCGATCACGTTTTGGCACGCAGCCCCGATGATTCTCAAACCCAGGTTGCCGGCGTCGAAGCCACGCCGGCGGATTGGATGGGCTTGGACATCGGGCCCAAAACAATTGAGTTATTTCGCAAAGAGATTGCTTGCGCGAAAACAATTGTCTGGAATGGTCCCTTGGGAATGTTCGAAAAGCCCGCATTTGCCAATGGTACCCTTGCAATTGCCCGGGCAGTTGCGGATGCAACTTCTGCCGGGGCCACGTCGATCGTAGGCGGCGGAGACAGCGTCGCTGCTGTCGAACGATCGGGCGTGGCGCAAAAAATCTCTCATATCTCCACTGGCGGCGGTGCTTCCTTGGAGTTCCTGGCGGGCGAAAAATTGCCGGGCGTGGAAGCGCTCACGACATACGAGGCTTAATTGCGTCGTCCCGTCATCGCAGGCAATTGGAAGATGCACAAGACTCGGGCTGAGACCCTCGAGTTCTTCGATGCATTCAAGCCGCTAGTAAGCAAGATCAATCACTGTGAAATCATCATCGCTCCTCCATTCACGTCGCTTTTTGCCGCTGCTGATTCAGCTCGTGGTTCTTCCATTCAGATTGCGGCTCAGGATATGCATTGGGAGCGCGAGGGAGCTTTCACTGGCGCGATCTCGGCGGCGATGATTGTGGACGCGGGTTGCCGCGCCGTGATTTTGGGCCACTCTGAGCGGCGGCGCTATTTCGGAGAGACGGACGCTACCGTCAATCGAAAGCTCAAGGCCGCTCTTGCAGCAAACCTCCAGCCGATTGTTTGCGTGGGCGAGACGCTGGACGAAAGGGAAGCGGGGCGCACGGAACGCGTCCTCGAATCCCAATTCGTCGGCGCGAGCGATGCGTTGACGCCTGAGGAATTCTCGCGTATCCTTTTGGCTTACGAGCCAGTGTGGGCGATTGGTACGGGCCGCACCGCCACGCCGGAAATTGCCAGCGAATCGCACGCATACCTGAGACGCCTTGCGGAACAGAGTTTTGGCGAAGAGTCCGCTTCAAATCTGCGGATTCTGTATGGTGGCAGCGTCACGCCAGACAACATCGCCAGTTTAATGGCTCAGCGGGAGATCGACGGCGCCCTCGTAGGAGGAGCAAGCCTTGATCCGCAAACTTTTTTTTCGATCGTGAGTTTTAAGCAGCGAAACAGCTAACGGTCGCGTGGAGTAGGGATGCCAAATATCGCGAAGTGGGTGATTGCCGTAATTGCCGCCGTATTGTTGGTTTGGCTGGGCTGGAATTTTAATTTTGTCCTTTTGACCCTCCACATTCTCGTGTGCCTCATGCTGATTTTCGTAATCATGCTCCAGAGCGGTTCAGCGGCCGATTTAGCCGGTGCTTTCGGCGGTGCGGGAAGCCAGACTGCTTTTGGCCCGCGCGGCGCCGCCACATTTCTTACCAAGGCGACCACGTGGTGTGCGATTGTCTTTATGATGAGTTCTCTCGCGCTCTCTTTGAAGCGCGCTCCCACGATGGCGCAGGGCACCTCTATTCTGGAGCAGACCATGCCTTCGGCGCCGACCAGGTCGAGGCCGGCTCCTGTGAAGGCTCCGCCTGCAACGCCAGCGCCTCACAAATAAGAGTCAACTTCTGCTAGAATCCTTTTTGTTGTTCCGGTGCGGTCGTGGCGGAACTGGCAGACGCATCAGCTTGAGGGGCTGACGGTAGCAATACCGTGGTGGTTCGAATCCACTCGACCGCACCAAAGAATTCTCGCGGGCCCCCTTCCGAAGGAATCGCAAATCGTGCACGACGCTTGCAAAAAAATTTCCGATTCGTTCTTGAAATGTTTTGCGTGTGCTGTGTATGATGTACAGTCTTCGATGGCCTTATCGTCACGACAGAGGATTTGTGGCCGTACGTAGGAAATCAAGGCCGCGTATTCTCGGAGCGGAGGAAATGCTCTCCAGAAAATCGAGCACTGGCTCAGCAGCGCCAGCGATTCTGTTCGTAATTATCCTTTTGCTTCTGGTAGGTTCCACACTCTATTTCCATATTGCCAAAACATGGTGGTTTCCGCCGTCCATTACTCCCGTAGGCAATCAGATTGATCAGCAGTTCTTTATCACTTTCATTTTGACGGGGATTGTCTTCGTTCTTGCGCAGGTCGCTTTGGCATGGCTGATCTTCCGCTATCGCGATCATGGCCAAAAGGCCAAGTTCGTGCGCGGCAATCACGCGCTCGAGGTTATTTGGACCACCATAACCCTGGTGATTTTTGTAGGCCTCGGAATCATCGCTGCTCGCGCGTGGGGCGAAGTTCACTTTGGCGGGCCTGCTCCTGGCGCCTTGGAGGTCGAAGTAACCGGCGTCCAATTCCAATGGAACTTCCGTTATCCGGGGCCGGATGGAAAATTCGGCCGAATTATTACCAAGGATATTGACGCGTCGGTGGGCAATCCGCTGGGAGTCGATCCCGATGATCCGGAAGGCAAGCAGAATATCGTTGTTCCGGATCTCTATCTGCCGGTGAACCGGCCGATTGAGTTGATGCTCCGGTCGCAGGATGTGATCCACAGCTTTTTCGTCCGCGAGTTGCGCGTCAAGCAGGATACGGTTCCGGGTCTCGTGATTCCAATTCACTTTGAGATCGATAAAACCGGCGACTACGAAATAACTTGCAATCAACTTTGTGGGCTCGGCCACTACCACAT
>JASHYE010000419.1 GCA_030043155.1 Candidatus Acidiferrales bacterium
CTGTTGCAACGGACTTTCTTGATCGCTCAAGTTCCAGTGAATCGTATTCCGAACCTTCTAGCTTCCACGCTGCTCCAAAAGAAATAGTAGAAGAACAGGAAGAGGTACAGCCAGAAGATCAGGCCTCGGAAGCCGCTGGCTACACGAACTCTCCTGCTGATCTCTCGGAAGAAGAAGCCGCCGCATTAGCCGAACACGTCGCCGAAGTGCAACAAGAAGAAGCCGAGCGCGATGCCGAGGAGCGCGCCGAAGCTGCCGCGGAATCCCTGCCGTATTCGGCGGAAACAGAAGGCGATTCTACTGATGCCGAATCGGAAGAAGACGCCCAAGAAACCGCCGAAGATGAGGCTCCGGAATTCGCCGAAATTCTTGATTCAGAGGAATCAGAAGAAGAGGACCCGGAAGAAAGCGACGCCTCGCACGAAGAAGTACCCGAAGAAGCTCTCGAAGATGAACCCCACGAGCCCGAGCACGTTTCTCTCGAAGAGGCCGAAGCTGCTGCTGCGACCATTGAAGGCGCCGCGACAGATCCACTCGATCAAATCGCGGCCAGCGGCGAAAACGAATCCTTCTCTGCGCCGGCACAGGCTCGCGTGCGCTCTGATTTTCGCCCGCGCATGCAGCGCCCCATGCGCCGCGGAAGGCAGGATCGCGGTCGCGGAGGGCGCCGTCCCTTCCCTCGCCGCGCTCATCATCGCGGCCAGCCGCGCAGAAACCAGCTCATTTCCGAATTGCTGAAAGCCGGCCAGGAAATCATCGTCCAAATCGCCAAGGAACCTCTCGGCAAAAAAGGCGCTCGCATCACCAGTCACATTGCTCTTCCGGGACGCTTCCTCGTTTATATGCCCACGCTCGATCACACTGGCGTTTCTCGCAAAATCGCTTCCGCCGAAGAGCGTTCGCGGCTGCGTCATCTTGTCAACGACGCCAAAGGCTCCGCGGGCGGCGGATTCATCGTGCGAACTGCGGCCTCCAGCGCATCGCCGGACGAAGTCCGCGCCGACGTCGAATTCCTCACCAAGACCTGGTCCGAAATCAAAAGCAACTCCGAACAGCGCAAAGCTCCATCACTTTTGCATCGCGACCTGAATCTCGTCGAACGCATTCTGCGCGATTTTCTGAGCTCCGATTACACGGCCATCTGGGTTGACACGGAAGAGGAGTACACGAAGATTCTTAACTTCGTCAGCCACTTCCAGCCCGCCCTCGCGAATCGCGTGAAATTGTTCACCAAGTCCACGCCGATTTTCGAGGAATTTGGAATTCAGCAGGAAATCGACAAAGGCCTGCGTCCCAAAGTTTGGCTGAAGTCCGGCGGCTACATCGTCATCAATCACACGGAAGCTTTGGTCGCCATCGACGTCAACACCGGCAAATTCGTCGGCCGCGGCTCCAATCGCCTCGAAGACACCATCGTTCGCACCAACATCGAGGCCGTCAAGGAAATCGTCCGCCAAATCCGCCTGCGCGATCTGGGCGGCATCATTATCATCGATTTCATCGACATGGAAGAGCGCCGCAATCGCGACAAAGTCATGGCCGCGCTCGAAGACGCGCTCAAAGCTGACCGCGCGCCTTCAAAAGTTCTGCGCTTCAACGAATTCGGCCTCGTCGCCATCACCCGCAAGCGCACCAAGCAGGCGCTCGAACGCACGCTCTGCCAGCCGTGTCCGTATTGCACCGGCTCCGGCATGGTGAAATCCGTTCCAACGCTTTGCTACGAGATTCAGTCCGAGGCGCGCAAGATGGCGCCGGAAATCGAAGCCGCCAGCCTCACGCTTCGCGTCCATCCGGAAATCGCCAAGGCCCTCAAGACCCGCGAATCATCGCTCATGGACGAGCTCGAGCAAGTCACGCACAAGAGCCTCATCATCCAGGCCGACCCCACTCTTCACTGGGAGCAGTACGACATCTATTAGATTCAGTTCCCCGCAGGCCTCCAATGCTCGGCGCGTGATAGAATCCCGCGCCAGAGAAGGACACCTGTATGCGGCGACTGTTCAGATGGCTTGTTATTGCCCTTTGCACTATTGTGGCGTTGATTTTAGCGGTCGTAATTGCTGGCCAATTTCCCGACTCCTCCCAAAAATCATCGGAAGGACCTTCGCAACCTTCGAAACCTGAACAGCCCTTTCATCCGAACGCAATAGCAAAAGGTTTGAACGCCGCGCCCGGAGCAATAGTCTGCCCCAATCTTCGAGACGTTAACCTGCTTTTTGGTCTCTACTCAGATCATTGGGAGCAGGCGATGCAAAGTCGCCTGACAAACGGGACGTCCGAAGCCCTCAACGGGCCTGTGCCGCCAGCACCAAATCCGGCCAATTACGGTTGCTGGTTACTGACGCCGGGGACTCCCGTTGAGGTAGGAGAAAGCGAAGGATTAGTCAAGGGAGTACCATTTGTCACAGCCAGGCTGCCGGATGGAACGGTAATACGAGGATCGACATTGCCCGCTATGTTGGGTACAGCCCCAGCGAGCCACTAACCGCATTAGTCTCGCGTGCAATTTTGAGAGTTGCGAAATCCCGATTAATCGCGTGATAATTCCCCGCATGGGTACAAAAATACGATTCACGAAGTCCAAGGACGGGGACTGGGAGATGGACGAGTTACAAGTGTCGCCCGAAGACGCTTTGAGGGCTCCTGTCGAACCGAACACAGATTCAATGTGTGTCTTCGACACCGATGGAAGCACATACGTGTGGTCAAAGCGCTGGCGATGGGAGTTTCTTCCTCGCGGACTAGAGGTGGCCTAGGAGCGGCCATCACTGCGCTTCGTCGAGCCGCGCTTGCTCTTCGCCGCCAATCGCACCGCGCCCTTCAGCAAATCTCGCAGCGCATCCGGATGCACCTTCGGCAGCCTCACCAGCACCCACGGATAATTCAAATAATGGTCCGTGATGTAGTACGTCTCCGGCTCAGCGCGCATCATTTCCTCACGTTCCTCAAACGTTGTGCCCACCACCAGCGACTCGCCATCCTCTTTCAGTCTCGCAATCAGCTTGCCGCGAATTTTGAACGCCGCCGTGCCGTACGACGTGCTCTCCTCCACGCCATCGAGCGCCATCGCCATCTTGCGCACATCTTTGAACGT
>JASHYE010000420.1 GCA_030043155.1 Candidatus Acidiferrales bacterium
GGGCACGCGAAGGATCCTCGACGAGCGCAAATGCTTCGCCGCGCGCTAAATCGAGAAGCTTATGATCACGCAACGGATGCGCCATGTGGAAGGCAACGTCTCCGTGCTGTTTGGTGCCGAAAAATTCGCCGGGACCGCGCAGTTTCAAATCCTGTTCAGCGATCTGAAATCCGTCGGAGGTAGAGACGAGAGTTTCGAGGCGGGATCGGGCCTCTTCGCTCACATTTTTCGGTGCGACCAGAATGCAATGCGATTTGTGCGCGCCACGCCCGATGCGTCCGCGAAGCTGGTGAAGCTGTGCGAGTCCGAAGCGGTCGGCGTGCTCGATCACCATTACCGTTGCATTTCGCACATCGACGCCGACTTCTACGACCGTTGTAGCCACCAGAATTTGAATTTGCCCGCTGCGAAACTGTTCCATCACTTGCTCTTTTTCTTCGCTGCGCAGCCGGCCATGCAGAAGACCGAGCTTTAATTTCGGGAAGACGCTTTTCGAGAGGCGCTCGTATTCTGCGGTGGCGGCTTTCAGCTCCTGCTTCGATTCTTCGACGACGGGATAGATGATGTACGCCTGACGGCCGCTCGCGATTTCGCGGCGCACGGCTTCCCATACGCCGAGAAGGTTTTCTTCCGCGCTCCAGCGCGTTTGGACAGGCGTGCGGCCAGGCGGCATTTCGTCGATGATGGAGAGGTCGAGATCGCCGTAAAGCGTGAGTGCGAGGGTGCGAGGAATCGGCGTTGCGGTCATCACCAGCGCGTGAGGAGACGCGCCCTTTTCGGCGAGATGCTTGCGCTGCAAAACGCCGAAGCGGTGCTGCTCGTCGATGATTACGAGGCCGAGCTTCGCAAATTTCACAGCTTCTTCGATAAGGGCGTGCGTGCCAGTGACAAAACGAGCTTCGCCGGATGCAATGCGAGCGAGTGCATCCTGTTTTTCGCGGAATTTCATTCCACTGACGAGCAGTTCGACCGAATAGTTCGCGGCGGCAAAAATCCTTCGTGCTGACAGATAGTGCTGCACAGCGAGAATTTCCGTCGGGGCCATGAGCGCGACCTGATAGCCATTTTCGATGACGATCGTGGCGGCTTCGAGCGCGACGATGGTTTTGCCGCTGCCGACATCGCCCTCGAGAAGACGATTCATCGGGCGCGCGCGTTCGAGGTCCGTTGCGATTTCCGCTAGAACCCGTTTTTGCGCTGCTGTCGGCTTGAAGGGAAGAATTGTTTTTAGGGCTTCGCGGATCTTTTCCTGGCGAACCTGCATAGGGATCCCGATCTGTTGCTGTTCGCGCTGGCGCCGCATTGCCAAGCCGAGTTGGTAGAGAAAAAATTCCTCGAAAATCATGCGGACTTGAGCAGGGCTGCGAAATTCGTTCAGCAAATTGGGGTCTGCGTCTTTTTCGGGGAAGTGCACGTGCAGAAGGGCTTCGCGCTTGGAAGGGAATGCGTAACGCTCAAGAATTTCCTCGGAAAGTGGATCGGGGATTTCACCGTCGAAATCCTGGACGATACGAAAAATGATGCGGCGGAGCATGCGCGAGCTGACGTCGCCGATGGCTTCATAGACCGGAACGATGCGGCCCACGTCGGCCGATTCGCTCGCGTCGTCACCGGGCTGGAGCAGCTCGTATTCCGGATTGATCATTTCCATTTCGAGCGGGCGGTTGGGATTGATAGTGATTTTGCCGTGCAGGACGAGCGGCTGACCGGGCTTGAATTTTCCGTTGAGATAGGCGCCGTGAAAGAATCGCGCGGGGAGCCTGCCAGTAGCGTCTTTCACGCGGAGGTGGAACATGGCATTGCGGCGGCCGGCGAATCGAACGAGGCTGGCGCTCTCGACTTCGACGCGCATGGTGGCGACTTGGTCAGGAACGATGTCGCCGATTTTCGAGAAATGGATGCGGTCCTCGTAGCGAAACGGCAAGTAATTCAAAAGATGGCCGACGGTGGTAATGCCTCGCTCAGCGAGCAGGGCGGTACGGTGAGGGCCGAGGCCTTTGAGAGCGGTGACTGGAGTGTTGGAGTTAACGCTCATGCAAGAATCAATATTCGTCCTGAATTGACTATGAGCGAGACTTTAGCACATCGGGTGAGAGAGTCCTGGAGCAAGAAAGTGGGTGCTTACCAAAGAGCGGCACGCACGTCTAAGCCTATATGATGGAACAGGGCAGCGGGTTGTGAGGGTCCGGCGCGAGGGCATTTGTGGCAAATCGCGGCAAGCAACCGAGAAGCAAGCCCTTCGGAGAGGCATCTCAGGGCAAGCGGGTCGCATCCGGCTATGAACGCGATGGGGATGAGCGCGACGCTGGGACGGGCAGCGGTGCAGCGAGCCGTGCAGAAAACGGACGAACAGCTCCTGGTGCGTCAGGCACAAGCAGGCAACAGGCCCGCTTTTGAGGAACTGGTGCGTCGGTATGACCGGGATGTGCTGCGGCTGGCATTGAATCTGGTGCGCGGCTCGGAAGATGCGCGCGATTTGTATCAGGAGATTTTCCTTCGCGTCTACCGGAACCTGGCACGCTTCCGATTCGAGTGCAGCTTTTACACGTGGATTTACCGGATTGCGACAAACGTGTGCCTGGATCATTTGCGGCGGAAGAATACGCGAAAAGAAGAACAGGCGCCGCAGTTGCCGGACGCGGAAGGTGTGGCGCCGGATTTTTTTGACCGGCAAGTGGAGCAGCGGTCGGCGGCAAATCCAGAACGCAATTTACTGGGGCAGGAATTGGGGAAGCATATCGATGCAGCGCTGGATGGATTGTCTCCGAGGGAGCGGATGGTGTTTGAGTTGAAGCACTACGAGGGGCTGAGATTGCGAGCGATCGGGGACATGCTGGGAACTTCGGAAGAAACCGTGAAGAACTCGCTCTTTCGTGCGACGCGAAAATTGCGGGCGAGTTTGGACGGGATTCGGTAAGCATTTGCAGGGTGTTGTAGTTAAGGAGTAGAGAATGCGAGAAATTGACAAGCCCTCCGGCGGATGTCCGGAGTTCGAAGAAGAGATCATGCTCTACGCGGCGGACGAGCTCGAAGGCGCGGAGAAAGACACGTTTGAAGAGCATCTGGATGTCTGCACGCGGTGCATGAGCGCCGTGGACGCCGAGAGGAAATTGGCGGAAGTTGCCGCGAGAGGGCGTCTGGAGCCAAGTCCAGCGCTGCTGGCGAGCTGCCGTAACCGTTTTGAGGATTCGTTGGACGAGATGGACACCCGGCCGCTTCTTAAGCGCTGGGCGGAGGCGCTGTTCCCGGCGCACTGGATGGCAATGTATCCGGCAGCGAGCGTGGCGGCGCTGCTGCTGATCGGGTTTTCGGTGGGAATGGTAGTGCCATGGCATTCGCAAGGGCCAAACATGACGTCACCTGTTCGTCAGGCTGCGATGCTGGGCGCGACGGGACTGGATACCCAGGCACTGCAATCCGCGAATGTTTCGGGAATCAACTGGACACCGAGTCAGAATAATCAGCCGCCGCAGATCGTGATTCAGTTGAATACGCAGCGGCCGCTTACCGTTCAGGGAACAGTGTACGACAGCGACGTGAAGCGATTTCTGCTGTACGTGTTGCACAACAATCGCCGGTTTCCCCCCGACGTGCGAATCAATGCGGTGGAGCTGTTGAAAGTGCGGGCGGACGATCCGGACGTCGAGCAGGCGCTATCCCGGGCGGTGCTAAACGACAGCAATCCAGCAGTACGGCTGAAGGCGTTGGACGCCTTGACGTCGGGAAAACCGGACGACACGAGCATAGAGACTATGCTGACGGCATTGACGAAGGACACGAATATCGGAGTTCGCGTGGAAGCAATCAATGCATTGCGCGCCGCTTCCGAGCAAGGCGGATTGCTGGCGGACCCGCAGGCGCTGAACGTGCTGCGTGAGAGGATGCAGAAGGACCCGAATACATATATCCGGCTGCAGAGCGCGGCAGCGATTCAGCAGGCTCCCGCGAATCAACCGTGATGAGGGCGATGCGAGAACGAAATCCAATGAGACGAAGAATTCCAGGAATGGCGATAGCTGGGGCATTGGCGCTGATGCCCATGTGGGCGTGGGCGGGACCGGGACACGCAAATCGCGTGACTGCAGACAAGACAGGGCAATTCTCGACGAGTGCCGGATTGCATTTGAGGGTGGTGGCGGATCAGGGTGACATTCGGATACTGACCGGGAGCGCTTCGCAAGTGAGTTACCGCGCGCATTTGGAAACGGATGCGAGCGACGCCAACGCGCAGCAAATCTTAAATGCTTTTGCTTTGGAAGCACGAAATGATTCGGACGGAGTGGTATTGGTGGCGCGTTCGCCACATCTTGGCTGGGGCCACCATTTGTGGGTGGCGCTGGAAGTAACCGTTCCGCATAACTACAACCTGGATCTCACGACAGAGGGCGGAAACATTCAGATTGCGGATGTGCAAGGGCGAGTGGTAGCGCAGACCGCGGGTGGAAATATTTCCGCAGGGCAAATCGATGGACCGGCGCGGCTTGTGACCGACGGCGGGCATATTTTCGTGAAGAACGTGGGCGGGGATTTGACCGCTTCGACTGGCGGCGGAGACATCACGGTCGGAGCAGTGGCCGGTGGAGCGATTTTGCGGACGGGCGGCGGCCATATTCGAGTGGCGTCGATTACGGGAGCCGGGCGACTGGACACTGGCGGCGGCGATATTTCGCTGGAGCATGCGGGTTCGGGATTGGTGGTGAGCACGGGCGGCGGAGAAATTGAAGTAGGAGAGGCTTCGGGATTGATTCGCGCGCGAACAGGGGGCGGAGGGATTCGCGTGGTGCGATCCTCGGGACCAACGGAACTCGAAACTGGCGCGGGTAGCGTCTACCTGATGCAGGTGCAGAACGCGATCAGAGCAACGACGGGAGCAGGGGGAATTGTCGCGTGGTTCGGCCCTGACGCGAAGCTGACAAGTCCGTGCCGGCTGGCTGCGGGCGAAGGAGACATTGACGTTTATCTTCCGAAGGAACTCGCGGTGACCGTGGACGCGCAGGTGGAATTGGGTGGAGACCATCGCGTAGTGGTGGATCCCGCGTTTCCCCTGAAAGTGACATATGGCGAGCCGGGAGAAGGAAGTGAAGTGGTGCGGGCGGAGGGAGCGTTGAATGGAGGCGGGGCTACGCTGGTGCTGCGCACGGTTTCGGGGAACATTCGACTGATGCTGAATGACGCAGAGCACGAGCGGCAGCAGATGGAAAAGCTGAAGGAACAGATGGAGGAGATGCAGCGGCAGCTGGAAATAAATTTGATGAAGATACAGATTCCGCAGCCGCCGCAGCCTCCGGACCAGCCGTAGGTTTCAGATTCGCAGGCAGGGGGAAAAGCATGGATGCGAGCATCTTGAGCAAAGTGCGGGCATATCGATGGTTTGGATTGTGGCTAAGCTTGGCGGCGGTTGCAGGATTTTTGTTCATGGCGCTTCCGGCGCAGGCGTCGACCGCGGTTTTCGATCAAACTTATCCGTTGCACGCTGGAGGAGTTTTTGCCCTGGAGAATGTGAATGGCGCTGTGCAGATTGAGGGATGGGACCGTCAGGAGGTGGAAGTGCATGCGGTGAAGACGGCACTGCATGAGGGCGACGATCTGAGTATGGTGCATATCGACATCCAGAGCGACGGAGAACAGGTGGCCGTGAACACTCGCTATCCGGCGGGAAGCGGGGTGCAGGTGACGGTGGATTACGAGATTCATGTTCCTTACAAAATGCGCTGGGCGGAAGTGCAGACGGTGAACGGAGATGTGCGTGTTCGAGGAATTGCGGGCGCAGGGATTCTGGGATCAGTGAATGGGAACGTCCAAATGGTCGACAGCGATGGGCGTTTCAGCGCAAGAACAACGAATGGGGATGTGCGTTTGCAAATGAAATCGATGCCGGACGGTGATCCGGTGACCTTGACGACGGTGAATGGGTCGGTGGTGCTGTCACTCCCTGAGCAGGTGAACGCGGATGTTCGAGTCGTGAACCGAAATGGCAATTTCCAGTCAGACTTTCCACTGGTGACGCTGGGAGCGTACACGTCAAGCCGGTTTCGAGGACGGCTTGGAAGCGGCGGCGGCGAGATTTTCATGAGCACGGTGAACGGGGCGATCCGGCTGGTGAACGGCCATCCCACGGTCTAGCCGCCTAACCAAAAGGCAAAGAATTCGTCCAACAGGGAGAACAAAAATGCGCGGTCTAACGTATATGAAGTATATGGGCCTCGGAGCACTGATCATGGGACTTACCCTGACAGGAGTAGCCCAAGAAACGCCACAGCAAACCGCTCCGGCGAAACAGGCGCCGAGCGCAACAAAAACCAATCCGGATTGCAGCGATGGAACGTGGGATTCGGCGGAGTTCCAGAGAGAAATGGCGCAGATGCAGCGCCGGATCCAAGAGAGTCTTCGAGATGTGCAGGCCCGCGCGCGCCAGTATGAAGCGGAGGTGGCAACGGAAATGAAAGAAAACGGGATGACTCCGGAGGAATTGGCAAGTTTGGCGGCGAGCGCGCGGAATTCGGCGCAACAGGCGCAGCAGCTCTTTGCGCAGGCGCCGGGGCTGCTCGAAAGCGATGAGGACACCGGCTGGCTGGGAGTGGAAATGGCGGAAGTGACGCCAGAGAAGGCGAAGAGCCTGAATCTCAAGTCGGATCGTGGAGTGCTGGTGACGGAGGTTCTGCCGGATGGGCCGTCGGCGAAGGCGGGTTTGCAGACGAACGATGTGATTCTGGAATATGACGGCCACGAAGTGGAAGGAACAGTGCAGTTCCGGCGTCTGGTGCGCGAGACGCCCCCGGGGCGGAGCGTGGCCATTACTGTGTTGCGCGCAGGCCACGAAGAGAAGCTGACAATACAAGTAGGGAATCGCGCAAGGAACACGGAAGGTGAAATGCGCGTAGAAGGACCGCTCGTGGTGCCGCCACAGGCATTCAATTTCAAAATGGAGATGCCGGAGCTTTTTATGGGCATGACGCCGATGCTGGGAATCGAAGCGGAAGATGTGACTGGGCAATTGGGCGCGTACTTTCGCGTGCCCGGAGATGATGGCGTGCTGGTCCGTTCGGTGAGCGCAGGAACTCCGGCGGCAAAAGCGGGATTAAAGGCCGGAGACGTGATTACCCGCGTGGACGGGGTTACCGTGACGACCCTGGCCGAATTGCGGGCGCAATTGCGGGAGAAGCGGGAAGAAAAAACGGTAAAGCTGATGGTGATGCGGCAGGGTTCACCTTTGTCGGTGACCGTGACACTGGAATCGCCGGAGCCGCAGCCGGCGAGGGCGCGAAGCGCAGCGCTGTAGACAATTTTTGCACTGGAACTTTGGGGAGTGGAAAGCCCGGGCGAATGAGTCCGGGCTTTTTGTTTGAAGCGCGAAATTACTCGCGAACGATTTCGGCGTTCACGGAAGGAACAGAGACGCGCTCTAGGCGATTGCCGTCAAGGTAGAGAATGATTTCCAGATCCTCGCTGCGAACGCGAAGGCGATCAAGAGTTTTCCCGTTGTCGTTTTCGGGGTCGAGAGCTTCCACGGTGATCGTTCCCGGAGTCATTTCCTGCGGAATAAGAACCGGGAAGGTCTGCACACCTTTCTTGGACCAGTCGTAGAGATCGGCGAGGATGGCATACTGATGATAGAGATTGTCGTCGAGAATGGCGATAACCGGAGCGTTAAAGAAGAATTGTTGTGTAAAAGGCTTGCCGCCGTTCACTTGCACGTGAATGGTTGCGGTTCCGTTGGCGAAATCGATTGAGGCTCCGGCGCGTTTTGAGCCAGTGACGGTGGTCCATTCGTAATGGATGGGAGCGCCGTCATTGCGAAGCTGAAGCTGAGAAGTGATGTGAGTCTCCGGCCCCTGCGCCGCGTATACCGTAGCGCTGGCATGAGCAAGCCAGCCGCCGCCGGAAGAAGAAATGTCAAAATCCTCAGAGCCGACGTCCTTGCCATTGACCGTGTAGTGGAATTTACCTTTTTGAGCAGCGATGGAATGAGACAAATCAGCTGGAGCAAGAAGCAAGTGCGGCGGCGCCGAGGGGCCGGGTTTTGGAGAGAAGATAGAGAGCGTCGAGCAGAGTAACAGACCCGTAGCGAGAATCCAGGAAGAACGAGTCATGCGGGAACGCCTTCGAGAATACCAAGTGCGATGATGGACTGCACGACGCGAAGCGGCTCAGCGGACCCTTCAACGCGATAGCGAGCGAGCTCGTAATAGGGGAGGCGCTCCTCATAAAGACGGCGAAAGCTGGCTTCGTCCTTAAAAAGCGGCCGGTCGGTAATGTGGGAGCAGCGCTGCATCAGTTCTTCGACCGGGCAATGTAGCCAAACGGTCAGGCAGCCCGCTTTTTGGAGCAGCTCCGTATTGGCGGGCTGCGCGGTGGTTCCACCGCCGAGAGAAACAACGGTTGGTTTAGAAGTGGCGGCGACCTCGCCGAGAATGCGTTCGAGCTCTTCGTGTTCGATCTGGCGAAAGGCCGGCTCACCAAGCTGTGAGAATATTGCGGGGATGCTCATTCCCGCGCGGGCGATAATGCGTTTGTCGAGGTCAGAATAAATCCAGCCAATTTGCTTCGCGAGAAGTCTCGCGACCGTGGATTTTCCGCATCCCATGAATCCGGTCAAGGCAAGCAGGCGGCGATTCAGGAGTGAAGCGGGAGAAACTGCACTTGCGGAAGGATGGTTGTTATGGCCCGGAGTGAGTGCGTCAGTCACGCTTGTGGATGTTGATTGTACCATTGAACGACGACAATTCCAGCTTCGCGCGGCCCTCATTAAGGCTGCCGAAGAGGCTCTTGGCGAATCGCGGCGGGCGCTGATTGGGATGAGAAGGAGGGACGAGCTTTGCCTGATTGTCGACTTTTCCGTAGAGAGAAGTTGCGTTGACATCAAAAGAGTCTCCGGCGGAGAAGCGAACGTTAATGGGACCGCTATAGTTTTTCAGCTGGTAGACGCCATTCGGAAGAAAATCGCCGTCGAGAAGAATACTGCCCGTGGAGGTCTGGGCGAAGATGCTGGAACTGTGGTCGTCAACGAGCCGGAGATCACCGCTGATGGAATGGACTTCGATGCGGCCGGTACAACGCATGCACTGGAACGCTCCACCGACGGTTCGGACGACGAGATAGCCACCGACGTCCTCGGCATCAATTCCTGCGCCAATGGTTTCAACGCTCGTGTCCCCTAGAATTCTGGAGATGGAGACGCTGCCGGAATCGCTGTGGACCTGGAGCTCGGAATCTTCGGGAACAGTGATGACGTAATTGGCGCGAAGATCGTCGGGCGAGACATTTTCGGCGAGGATGTGAGTGACAACATCGATGCGATTGCCAACTTGCTCGGCGTCAACTTCCACTTTTTCACTGTCGTGGTCGGCGACAACAGTCACAGTGGGTTTGCTCCACGAAGAAATAATCACAGTTCCGCTTGGATTATGGAGAGTAATAAGAGGATGCGGTTCGACCGTGAATTGCTTCTCGAGATGATGAGCGAAGGCGGCAGGAACGGAAGCGAAGAGAAGTCCTGAGCCCAGCAGCAATACCGCGGCGCCATTTTCGGCGGCTCGCAACATCTGTCTTGAGGATGCCAAAGAGATCATAGGAAGCTCCATCAGCGTTGGGAGGCCTCTGCCATGGTTGCCAGAAGATCTGCCTTTTGCTGGTAAGCCGAATACAAATAATCGCGAGTCATCTCATTTTGGGGGTCTTCACGGACGCTTTTTTCACACATTGAAATCATGTTGTCAACGATGACGAGATTATGATTCAGGGTAGCGGTTACATCGTTGCCTGACCCTTGGAGGGCAGGCAGCGCTTTGGTTTCGGCGCTGCTCAATTCAGCAGCGACAGGAGTCATGGTGCTTTGCGTGCGCTGCAGCCAGATGGCCTGCTGCTCGGCGACGCTGTTGCTGTTCGTCTGCATGCCGGCGATCGAGAAAACCGCGGCGGCGGCGATGATAAGAGCAAGATACGCGCCGGCAAGCGCTGGACGGAACGCGGGGAACTCAAGCCAAGAGAAGCGGCGGGACTGGCGAGGAGAGCGAATCAGATTTTCGCGTTCAAGCTGGGTGCGGATAGACAACCAGAGACGCGCGGGCGGCTCGTTTTCAGAAAGAAGCGTGGCGGCGCCGCGAATCGCTTCGAGATCCGCAATGAGCGCGCGACACGGAGCACAGGAAGAGATGTGCGATGCGGCGGACGGATTCCGTTCGCCCTCAAGCCAATCACTGCTGAGCTGCCAAAATTCCTCACAATGCATGGAAGCCATGGTGTTTAATCCTCGCCCGCAGCGTCATGCTTGAAAGCCTCACGCTCGTCGCGGGCTCTTTGCCGTTCTGTTTCGTGCAGAAGATCTCTTAATCGCATGCGAGCTTTATGCAACTGCGATTTGGAGTTGCCGATGGAGCAACCCATGATTTCGGCGATCTCATTGTGTTCGTAGCCTTGCACGTCGTGAAGCACGAAAACCGCCTTATACCCGGCGGGCAATTGATCAATGGCGCGCTGGAGATTCACGCGATCAATCGAACCGCTCAAACCCAAGTCGGGGGCGCCGAAATCCTTTCTCGGGCCGCCGCTTTCCTCATCCGGTTCGGTCACTTCCTCGAGAGAGGTCTCCGAGCCGGTTTTCTTGCGCAGCCGCATCAGAACCACGTTGACCGCGAGCCTGTGCAGCCAAGTCGAAAAGGCGGATTCGCCACGGAATGTGCTGATCTTTCTGAACAGCTGAAGGAAGGCCTCCTGAGTAAGGTCTTCGGCTTCAGCCGTGTTTCCGACCATACGCAAACATAAGGAGTAGACCCGGCGGTGATGGATCTGATAGAGCCGCTCAAAAGCCGCCGCGTCACCCTGCTGCGCCAGTCGGATCGCATCCGCTTCCGGCACTTCGCCGTTTTCGATTCGCCTCGCTCGGGCCACGATACCCAACGCGGCGTACCTGTCTTTTCCGATGCGCCGCCCCATCCAGAAGTTGTACTTCGATTTCCAGGAACGCGCCTATGGAAGCACAGCTCACAGGGGCTCGTTCAACCGTGCCAGATGCAGAAGCACGGACTGCTATTGTCTAAGGAAACGGCCCGAGAGTCTACCGCGGGACGCGATGACTCAGAGACCGGGTGGCTTCGCGGCTGGCGGCTGATTCGCTCAGGTCATGGTTAAACAAGGAAAGGTTTTTTGGGGGCAAGGCAATCAGGAAGGATTTGAGCACCACGACCGTTTCCCGCAGACACGTATTCACGTCATAGTGCAGGTCATCCAGCCGAAGCCAGGAGGAGTCAGGACGGAGATGCAATCCGTGGCACAGCTCCTCAGCTTCGCGATGGAACTCTTCTCCGAGGGTCAGAGTGCTTGTTCCAAGGACGTGGAGTTTGTGAAGAAAGCGACTCCGGGTGCCAAAGAGAACGACGTGCAGGAGCTGATTCCACTGGGCGTTCTGACGTGCCAACTCGCTTCTATAGAAGGAAGGATTGAAAGGGGCGACGGCGGGAGGCATAGGCAGCTGGCGTCCCCACCTCTCCATGATTCGGCAGGAAGAAGCGAGCGGCGCGGTCAGATCGGTGACGAAAGTGGAAGCAATCTCGACACACTGGCGGGCTCGCGTAAGCTTGCCTTCAGCGTGCATGGCCATGGCGTCATCAAGAGGGACCGAGAAAACAGCATATGCGTCTTCCCATTCACGGATGATGCCGTCGAAGACGCGGCCTTTGTCATCAGAAAGGCGTGCACACCAATCTTCTCTGACGGAGTGACGCCCAACCGCCGACTCACGCTTTCTTTTCCAAAACAAGGAGCCCCTACCTGGAGGCGGGATTATAGCAGAGAGCGCAAGAGTTGAGGGTTTATTGCGCTGTACGAAGCGGCTGGATATACTGCGAACATTTCGAGAAAGGAACAGCATTTGGAATTCGAGCCGCGCGATCAACTTGCCCAGCGTCAAAAGAAACTGGAGAAAATCGCAGCGCTGGGATTCGAGCCTTACCCTCACAAATACGAATGGAAGCAAACGCCGGCGCAGATTGTATCGGAGTTTCGCGACTGGACTGCCGAGGCACTGCACGAAAAGCGCGTGGAGACGCGTGTTGCAGGCCGAATTTTGACCATCCGGCTGCACGGTAAGGCCGGCTTTGCGCACATTCAAGGCGAAGGGCAGCGGCTGCAGATTTACGTAAAGCTGGATTCTGTGGGGGCGCATTTTTTTGAGCTTTTTCAGCTGCTCGACATCGGCGACGTGATTGGTGTGGCGGGACACCTCTTTCGCACCAAAACAAATGAGCTGACGGTCTGGGTGGAGGAATTGTCGCTCCTGACTAAGGCGCTTTTGCCGCTGCCTGAGAAATGGCACGGGCTCGCGGACGTGGAGATGCGCTACCGGCGGCGTTATCTGGATTTAATCGCCAACGAGAAAACGCGTGAGATCTTCGTGCGGCGGGCGCAGGTCATCCGATATATCCGGGAGTTTTTCGACGCGCGACATTATCTGGAAGTTGAGACCCCCATGATGCATCCGATTCTCGGCGGGGCCACGGCGCGGCCGTTCGTTACGCGGCACAATACTTTCGACGTGGATTTTTATATGCGGATTGCGCCAGAGCTTTACTTGAAGCGTCTCGTGGTGGGAGGGCTGGACCGCGTTTACGAAATCAATCGAAATTTCCGGAACGAAGGAATTGATGCCATTCACTTGCCTGAATTCACGATGCTGGAATTTTATGAAGCGTACAGCGACTATCGGGATTTGATGAAGTTGACTGAGGAGCTGTTCCGTGGAGTGGCGGAAAGGGTTTGCGGCGGCGCGAAAATAAAGTACGGAGAGCACGAAATTGATTTCAGCCATTTTGAAGTGCTTTCGATGCGCGAAGCGATTGTGAAATTCTGGTCGGCGGAGGCCGGCAGGGCGCCTAGTCTTGAGGAATTAGCCCAAGGAAAGGGTACGCGGGCAGCGGCGGAACGGTACAACGCCTACGCTCGCGCGAAGGGCGTTGAACATGGCTTTGACGTAATTGCCGACCTCGATCAATCGTCCGACGGTGAATTGATTGGTGCGCTCTTTGAAGAAGTGGCGGAGGAGCATCTTATTCAGCCAACGTTTATTTACGATTTTCCCGTGGATATTTCGCCGCTTTCAAAGAGGAGAACAGATGACCCTTCGATTGCCGAAAGATTTGAGCTTTTCATCATGGGCATGGAACTGGCGAATGGTTTCTCGGAATTAAATGATCCGGCGGATCAAGAGCAGCGGTTTCGCGCACAGGTGGAGGCGGGCGGCGCGGAAATGCCGAAAGAAGTGGATTGGGATTACGTGCGCGCGCTGGCTCATGGAATGCCGCCGACAGCGGGCGAGGGCGTTGGCATTGACCGGCTCATCATGCTGTTGACGGATTCGCGTGCGATTCGCGAAGTGATTCTTTTTCCGACGCTGCGTCCACAGAAGGATTCCGAAACAGATGCCGATGCGGCAAGTCACGAAAACCCATGAAATTCGAATGGATGGTTGCGCGGCGCTATCTGCGGTCGAAACATAAGCCGCCGGTCTTGCGGCTGGTGACTATCCTTTCGGTTGTCGGCGTCGCAGCAGGCGTGGCGACGCTGGTGATTGCACTGGCGATGAACACCGGGTTTCGCCGCGCGATACGCGACCATTTGCTGGTGGTGATGGCGCATATCAACCTGAAACCGAACGGGACAGAAGGCATTCGCGATTACCGGGAATTGATGAAGCGGCTTGCCACGACGCCGGGCGTGACTTCCATTACGCCGGCTGTATACAACACCGTTTTACTCTCCGCGCACGATAAGTCGCAGGGCATCGTACTGAAAGGCGTGGATCCTCCGCTCGAAGAGCGCGCTGATGCAGCTCTGCGGCACATTGTGGCGGGCAGCAACAGCTTTGCGGAAGATTCATTCGGCATTCCAGGAATTTTGATCGGGCAGATTCTAGCAGCGGATTGGGACTTGAACGTTGGGGACTACGTAACGGTGACAAGCCCACAGGGAAGCCTTACACCGTTTGGAATGTTGCCGCGATCCAGACGCTTTCGAGTGAACGGAATTTTCAATTCAGGGTTCAACGACTACGATGCGAATTGGGCGTTCATTACCATGCAGGCGGCTCAAGAGTTGGCGGGAACGGGCGACGTCGTAAGCGAGCTGGAAATTCGCGTGAATGACTTGGACCACACGAATGAGATTGCCGCAGCGATCGAGAACGAAGCTGGCGCTGGGTACCACACGACGACTTGGCAGGAAGAAAATCAGGCGCTCTTCCGCGCAATGAGCTTGGAGAAACTGGTCACCGCAATTTTCATAGGACTGATTACGTTCGTGGCTGGGCTGAATATTCTTGTGGTGCTGGCAATGACAGTGACGGATAAAGCGCACGATATTGCCGTGCTCATGACGCTTGGCGCGCGGCGCTTGCAGGTAAGGAATATTTTCGTGCTGCAAGGCTTCTTCGTGGGAGCGGGGGGAACTGCGATCGGGCTAGCGCTGGGCTATGTGCTGGCGTGGACAGCGAATCACTGGCAATTGGTGCCACTGAATCCGGAGGTCTACGCCGTTCCGTATGTTCCCTTTCAATCGAGCGGATGGGACGGATTGTGGATCGCGGCGGCGGCGCTGGCGATCAGTACGGCGGCGACGATTTACCCTGCGCGGGCCGCGGCAGCCACTCGTCCGGTGGAAATCTTGAGAGCTGAATAAAGTGAATCGCGGCATTTTGGGCAACGTTTAGCGGTCAGGAATCCTCACAAAATAATCACCCGTATACCGGCGCCGGCGTCGGATGTATGCCCGATGGCGAGTGGAAATTCTGGTCGGGGATGAGAGTGAGTTCTGTTACTAAAGTACAGTACCGCTGTTGAACGTGTGCATCGTCTAATGGACAGGAAGAAAAATGAGGCGTGTTACAATGGAGAAGAGAGACGACCATAATGTGCAAGAAATTGGACAAGATTATGGGGCGGTAAGCTGATCAGCCGTAATCCGCAGAATTGAAAGAAGGTAGCGAATCGGGCGTTCGGCACGGGAATTGACTGGAACTTTGGGTATGCAGAGCGAATCCAAAAGACAGAGCTTCCGCAACCTAAGGACGGCACGGGAAGTGCAGGAGAATAAGTAAGAACTCAAGAGGAAGCAGCCCAATGGCCAGCTCAATTTCAGGAACGATCGAGGACCACCCGCCAATCACGGCCGGGCGGGATTCGCGACCGCTGGTGCGTGCTGAGGTGCTGCGAAAAGTTTTTCGTTCCGCAACAACGGAGGTCGTCGCGCTGGGAGGAATTAGCCTGGCGGTTGAGCGCGGCGAGATGATTGCGCTGATTGGGCCGTCGGGATCAGGAAAAAGCACTCTGCTGCACCTGTTAGCCGCGCTAGACACGCCGACGAGCGGTACAGTATACTTCGCCGGAAATTCCTTGGCAGAGTTTGCGGAAAATGAATTGGTGGAATTCCGCAGCCGCGAGGTGGGGTTTGTCTGGCAGAGGCATCAACTTCTTGCGGACTTCACTGCCGCGGAAAATGTGGCAATGCCGCTGCTGATTCGGGGGAACGCTTCGGGAGAAGCTCTGGGTACGGCGCGCGCGTGGCTCGATGAAGTGGGCTTGTCGGAGCGCGCGAAGCACCGAACCGGCGAACTCTCAGGCGGCGAGCAGCAGCGAGTGGCAATTGCCCGGGCCTTGGTGACTCGGCCAAAGCTGCTTCTGGCCGATGAGCCGACCGGCGATTTGGACGAGCGAAATACGGAGTCGATCTTCGAGCTCATGCAGCGCTTGCACCGGTCTCATCGTCTGACTTCGATTCTAGCAACCCACAATTCTCTTCTGGCGCAGCGCGCTGATCGCGTGCTGGCGTTGGAACATGGCTTGTTGATGCCGGATGATGCGAAATTCGCGCATCGCGCTTCCGGGCGCGGCGCGACAAGGGAGTCTACGGCTCCAGAAGGGCGCGGGTGACCCGTGTTTGAACGCTACACAGAAAAGGCTCGGCGCGTCATTTTCTTCGCGCGATATGAAGCGAGCCAGTATGGCAGCCCGAATATTGAAACGGAGCATTTGCTGCTCGGCCTGCTCCGCGAAGACAAAGGGCTAGCCAATCGTTTTCTGCGCACCCACGGCTCGATTGAATCCATACGCAAGGAAATCGAAACACGGATCACGGTACGCGAGCGCATTTCCACTTCAGTCGAAGTGCCACTGAGCCAGGAATGCCGCCGGATTTTGAATTACGCAGCGGAAGAGGCGGAGCGTTTGAATCACAAGCACGTGGGGACGGAGCACCTGCTGCTGGGAATTCTGCGCGAAGAGAAATCGTTTGGCGCGGAGATTCTGCAGGAGCGCGGGCTGCGGCTGTCCAGCGTGCGCGAAGAGCTCGCGCGGACGGCGGGCGAAAAAGTGCCGGTGAATCGGCCGAAAGAGACTTCGCTGCTTGCGGAATTCAGCCGCGATTTGACGCAGGCGGCAATGGATGGGCAACTGGATCCGCTGGTCGGACGGGACCGCGAGCTGGAGCGTGCAATTCAGATTCTTTGCCGCCGAACCAAGAACAATCCGGTCCTGATTGGCGAGCCGGGAGTAGGGAAAACCGCGATTGTTGAGGGGCTGGCCCAGCGGATTGCCGATGGGGATGTGCCGCCATTTCTGGCTGACAAGAGGATTTTGTCGCTGGACCTTTCGCTGATTGTTGCCGGGACGAAGTATCGCGGGCAATTCGAAGAGCGGCTCAAAACCATCATGAAGGAGCTGATGGAGAGCCAGAACGCGATCGTGTTCATCGACGAATTGCACACGCTGGTAGGCGCGGGTTCGGCGGAGGGTTCGCTGGATGCGGCGAACATTTTGAAACCAGCGCTGAGCCGCGGCGAGATTCAATGCATTGGAGCAACGACGCCGGGCGAATATCGGAAATCGGTCGAAAAGGATCGCTCGCTGGAGCGGCGCTTCCAGTCAGTGAAGGTTTCCGCGCCGAATGAAGATGAAGCCATTCGCGTTTTACAGGGCGTTCGGGATCGCTATGAAAAGTTCCACGCTGTGTCCTACACAGATGAAGCGATTCAATATGCGGTTTACCTTTCGAACCGTTATATTCCCGACAGATTTCTACCCGATAAGGCAATTGATTTGATCGATGAGTCCGGCGCACGCGTGAAATTGCGTCAGGCGATGCTGCCGGAGGAAGTTTCCGAGGCACAGAAGCGTGTGAAATTCATTACGCACCGCATGGAAACGGCGATTGCGAATCATGAATTCGAGAAGGCGCGTTTCTATTCCGAGGAGGAGCGCAAGGAGAAAGAGAACCTGCGCGCGCTGCGGGAAAAATTGAAGATCGACGATTCATCCACCGGAACCGTTACGCGCGAGGACATTGAAGAGGTGGTGGCGCGGTGGACCGGCGTAGCGGTGACTGCGATTAAAGAAGACGAGCAGCAGAAGCTGCTGCGAATTGAAGAAGAGCTGCACAAACGGGTGATCAGCCAGGATAAAGCGATCACGGCGCTGGCGCGTGCGATTCGACGCAGCCGTGCGGGATTGAAAGCGCCGGGCCGGCCGGTAGGGTGCTTCCTCTTTCTTGGTCCGACTGGTGTTGGAAAGACCGAGGTGGCGCGGCGTCTTGCAGAGTTTTTGTTTGGAAGCGAGAAATCGCTGATCCGTTTCGATATGTCCGAGTATATGGAGAAGCACTCGGTCTCGAAGCTGATCGGCGCGCCTCCGGGATATGTGGGTTATGAGGAAGGCGGCCAGCTAACCGAGCGCGTAAGGCGCACCCCATATTCGATTATTTTGCTGGACGAAATCGAGAAGGCGCATCCCGACGTATACAACATTTTGCTGCAGGTTTTCGAGGACGGACAATTGACCGACGGGCTCGGGAATACGGTCGATTTCCGCAATACCATCTTGATTTTGACTTCGAACATCGGCGCCCGCGCTCTGCACAAGCAGGCGACGATGGGTTTCCAGTCCCTCGGCGAATCCCAGGCGAAGAGCCTGGATGACGTGGTAATGAACGAGGTAAAGCGGGTTTTCAATCCTGAATTTCTGAACCGTCTGGATGAGGTGATTCTGTTCAACGCGCTGACCGACGAAGATCTGCTGCGCATAATTGATTTGCTCGTAAGCCAGATTAACGATACTCTCGTGCACCGCCAAGTGCAGATTCAGATGACGCCTGAGGCGCGGCAGTGGATTTTGGAGAAAACGTGCACGGATCGCAACTACGGTGCACGACCGCTCCGTCGCGCGCTTCAGAAGTACGTCGAGGATCCGCTCTCGGAGGCGCTGATTCAAGGCGGGCTTCAACGCCCGGCCATCATGGAGATTTATCTGACGGCTGATGGCTTGGGCTTCCGACCGGTGGTAGAAGCAACCCCAGTGGCCCACTAAAGAATCCTACACGCGCATGTCGGGCAGCGAACAGCATGCCTGGCGGGGGAGCCAAGATATTGGATGGCGGAGCGCGGCTTTGACTTCTGGCAAAGCCGCAGAGAGGAAAGCTTGTCCCTACGGCGCACTGTTCGTCGTAAGCGTGTGCGCTTTTCTGCTCCTCGGTGTTTTTCTTCCTTCTGTTTGCGCGCAGCAAACCGCCACTC
>JASHYE010000421.1 GCA_030043155.1 Candidatus Acidiferrales bacterium
TGGCCGCTTGCGTGGATCGCTTCGCCACTTCCTGGGTCTCGGCATTCGCCTGAATCTCGTGGAGGACGCGAAACTCGGATCCTTTGCTAACGTATTTGCTCGCACGAACCCACGCTATGGCTTGCTCGGCGGTCATCGTGGAATCCTGCATGGAGGATGCCTCAGCCGCGGGAAACAGACTCACGGCCAAGACACAAGACATCACAACAATTCTGAGCGGACTCATTTTCACCTACCTTACTCACTGAGGGGATACCCCAGGAATTGAGTGGTACCATTGTATATAGCTTTGATAGTGGCTGTCGGCGCGCACATTCGTTTCCCAACCTGGAGCAACCCAGTGAATGATTGGATTACCCGAGTAATCTATGTGGACGGCTCCCGCCAGGTCGCTTGCCTTCGAGAACTCGATGTGGAGCCCGGTGATTGTGCCGCCCTCGGAGATTCCGTTCATATTCTTATCCTCGGTCGGACGCCATTGAAAACCCGCAGCCTCGAAGGCTGCTTTTGCGCCATCTTTCCATTGGACCTGTATCGATTCCTCACCTATCGAGTTAACTTTTTGAATCTGCGAAAGGCCATTTCCGGCTTTGCCTAGGTTAGTTTCCGCGAGCGCCTGAGTAGCAGCCGCAAAGTTGGCACGCTGGTTGGGCCCCTGCCGAAGTGGTCATCACCCGCGAGGTGCCCAGGTGGTCCCCGAAGTAGTAGTAGATGGCTGCGCTGGAGGTCCGCTGGGCCACGCGCCCATTGCCAAAGAAAACGTAATCATTGGTCAGCGCTCCGGTCAGGCTGGTCTCTTCCAGCACTTCGCCGTCCTTGCCGTACCAATATAGCGTGCCACTGGACTTCTCCACGCGGTCCCCCAGCCCGTCATAGGAGTAGTTCACTCCTGCCCCCGAGATCATCTCGCTTTCCGCATTGTAGGTGTAGGTGTTGTGCGAGTCGTTCAGGGTGTTGCCCGAAGCATCGTAAGAAAAGCCGCCGATCTGATTGTTTCCCGAAGGGTTCATCAAGACCTGCAGCATTTCCACTGTGCAGCCGACGTATCCGACGAGAGGCTGGATGGTGGTTAGGTTTCCCCAGTTGTCAATGTCGTACTGCTCGCCCCAGCAATTCGTGCCGGTTTTGGTCACCGTTCCCGCCGTGCTCATGCGATTCAGCTGATCGTAGGTGAATGTCTGCGACCGCGTGCTATCGAGATTGTTGGTAGTTCCCGCCACGTCGCCATTGTCCCCTGCGCCCAAACTGAAATTAAAGGTTAAGTCCATCGCCGTACCAGCCGAGGATGTGGCCTTCATTTCGACGGGTTGAAGGCGCTCGTTGTAGCTATCGCTCACATTGACGCCGGTAAAGCTACCCGCGTCGCCGATGGTGATCGTACTGATTGCTCCCTGAGGCGCGTAAACGGCAGTCGTAGCGTATTTCACACCACTCGAATCCGCTGCAGAGATGGGCCGACCTACGTTGTCGTAGGCATAGGTGATTTCTAATCCACTCGGATAGGTAATCGAAGCAGTGGAACCATCCACGTAGGGTGTGTATGTGTATACCGTGCTCTTAGTCACGCTGTTCGTCGTGCGCTGGTCAGTCAGTATCCGGCCCATAGAGTCGTAGCTCCAGTTTTCCGTGCCTTCCCCATCGCACATCATGGTTCGCCTGCCGACTGGTAACCCATAGTTGAATGTCCCAATCGAAGCGCATGGAGAGTCTCCGTCGTAGACATAGGTTCTTGTCGGATCGCCATTCGAATAAACCTTGGATGTGAGGCGATTCAGCGCATCGTAACTGTACGTTGTCGTGATGCCGCGAGCATCGAGTCTCGTTGCCATGTTTCCATCATTGTCGTACGTGTACGTGATCGTAGGATTGCTGGCTGTGCCGGTCTCTGGATTTTGGGCGGTCAGAAGCTCCGAAAGTGAATCATAGGTGAACGTTCGCTGGTGCGAACCGACTTGTACAACGCCAAGCAAATTATTTAAGGCATCGTAGGAATACGTAGTGGTGTTGACAGGACCGCCTGCACCGGGGCAGGCGCTGGCCGTGGATGACGTCGAGCTTGGCTCGTCAACTTCGACCATCTGGCCGATGCCGTTCGTGATGCTGCGCCGCCACTTGCCTGCTTCGTCCGTCACGGCTGTTCCCGTACCGCAATAGGTGGTGATAACAGTGGAGGCATCGGAATCGGTAACCTGGAGTTTGCGGTTCAGTCCATCGTAAATGTAGCTGGTAATTCCGTAGGTCGGATCGGAAGTGGTGCGATAGGGATTCGAGACGGAAGCCACGCGGCCATCTCCATCATAAGTGGTGCTAACGTAATCGACGCCCGACGGGTCTGAATTGAGTTGCGTTTGCACGGTCCTGCCCAAACCGTCCGCTACCACGGTTGAAATTTTGTTTTGCGTGGCACTGATCTCCGTCGTGGTAACGACTTCCAGCGGCGCTGCGGTCTTCGTGCAGCCCGTTCCGCCCACGTCCGTATAGCACGGCGTTATTAGCCCGCCATCTGGATCCTTCGTTTGGACTAAACGGCCCATCAAATCATAAGTGAAGGTGGTTAGTTGCTCGTTTGGGTCCGTAGTGGTCGCAATTGTGCCAGAGCACGAGTTGTAAGTATGCGAAGTAATCTGACTCAACGCATTCGTCGTGCTGGTTAAGTACGCTGCCCCATTCCCTCCACTGGGCGTGCAAGCCGAATTCGCCCAAGAATCGGCATAGCTGAACTTCGTCGTATTACTCTTTGGATCGGTCGTGCTCAGGATATTTCCCGCGTTGTCGTACTGGTTGCGCGTCGTCAGTGTAGCGCCGTCAGTGTTGCGCCAGCGTTCGGTCGCGGTCAAATTGCCGCGATAGGTGTAGCTGGTCGTGAAAGTCGAATCGTGTTGAACGGCCCCGCTGGCGCTTATTCCCGCCGTGTAATTGTCGTACTCATAGACCGTGTAAGCGAGTTGCGTGGAGGAACTGTTATAAACCGTCTCGCTGGCTTTGCGATTCAAGATGTGGATCGGGTCTTGAGTATAATCTGTGCCATTGACGGAATTCGTTTTGAGCCACGTATAACTCGTCTTTCGCAGCAGAGCGCCAGGCGCATTGGACCCGTAATCATAGTCTGACTTTTG